>NZ_JBJGXI010000015.1:0-94422 GCF_045635475.1 Radiobacillus sp. PE A8.2
TTTTAAGTGTTTTTTCTACAGAAAAGTGTATTTAAAACAGATTACTTTAGGCTGAATTACAGTTATTGATATATAACAGCTCATTACCAAATTGGTATTGGGCTTTCTTACGGTTAAATATATCATACCCTTTCCAAAACAAAACATTGTTAAAATATTCTGAATTGTAAAGTAGTTTACATCAAAAATAACCGAACCGTATTAGTATTGTTAAAAATATATAAAGTTTGGAGTGCAGTGATGGAGATAAACTGGCAGGAAGTAAAACAAGAGGCATCAGGCTATTTGAGTCAGCTCGTACAATTGAATACGACAAATCCTCCAGGGTATGAAATGCTAGCAATCCAATTTTTGAAAAGCGTGGCTGAACGGAACGGGCTATATACAACCATTCAAACAACAGGTGAACAACGAGGAAATATTATCATTTCTTTGGAGTCAACGTATGAGAATCCGACCATCCTGTTATCGCATGTTGATGTTGTTCCTGCAGATGAAGCAGATTGGGACGTTCATCCGTTTAGTGGAGCGATCATTGAAGATACTCTCTGGGGGAGAGGAACTATCGATACGAAGCAATTAACGATTACCCATCTTATGATTCTGATTCTACTCAGAAGAAATAATATCTCTTTTGGAAAAAAGATTGTAATGGTTGCAACAGCAGATGAAGAAAATGGTAGTAAATATGGTTTGCTAGCGTTGTTGAAAACAGAAGGTGCATTGTTTACGAATGCAACGGTTTTTAATGAGGGAGGTGGCTTTCCAATTGCGCTTGAAGGTCAAAACTATTATCTAGCAGAGATGGGTCAAAAGGGAGTAGCAAGATTCAAGCTTACCGTAGTTCATCAGCAAGGCGACAATCCTTATATGCCAAGCAATGCTGCGATGCAAACAATCATGCAAGTAATACAGCAAGTGATGAATGCTAATATAACTGAACCGCTTCCTCATATTACAGAGATGATGTTTCAAACAATATGTAAGCGACAAGGAATAGCTTTTGACAAAGATGATCTAACTGCTTTTTTCAATCAAATACCTGAGCATCTAGTAACTATGTTTAAGGCTATGACAAAAACAACCTTTTCGATAACGAAGTGGAATGGTGGCAGGAAGCATCCATCCTTAAAAGGTAGTACTGAAATTATCATTGATTGCCGAACGTTGCCATTTGTAGATGAAGGTGCAGTCAAAAGTTATATCGAGGAGTTAATCAAAGGGCTTCCGGTTGATTATGATTTATTTCAATTTTCGCAAGGCTATGAAACAAAATTAAACGATCAAATGCTCAAGCTTTTCGAACAGAATCTTCAAGGTGAAGTAAAGGACGCGGTAGTTGTACCTTATCTATCTATCGGAAGCAGTGATGGTAGGCATCTTCTTCCATACCAGTCAAAGGTTTATGGGTATTGCCCGATGTTACCGGACATGTCCTTTGATAAAGTTATAAAAATGGTTCATGGCGTGAATGAAAAAATTCCACTCGAGTCACTGCGTTTTGGGATTCTAAATATGTATAACATTTTATTGTCGATTGGGAAGGAGTGATTCTAAATGCAATTAGGAGATCCGAAGATTGCAGCTGAAAAAATTGCTCAAGCAGTTCAGCTAATGAAAGCCGAAAACATTGACACGTGGTTAATTCTAACAAGAGAAGGAACAGATCCTGCATTACCGTTACTTGTAGGAGTCAGATCAGTCCATCAGGCAGCAATTTTTCTAAGAAGTGATAACAAACATATCGTTCTCACGTCTGTCAGTGATAAAGGAAGCTATCAAGATACTAATCTTTTTAACGAAGTAATTACTTATGAAGCAAGCATGGATGATGCATTCCGAGCTGTTTTTGAACAGCTTGCGGTAAAGAAATTGGCGTTAAATATCTCTGAGAGTGATCATTTGTGTGATGGATTAACGGCGGGATTATATCAGTGGCTAACAGATGTAGTGGGAGCAGAAGTACTCACTAGTATGGAAGTTAGTAGTCAATTGATATTAAAAAGGTTAAGAAGTATTAAATCACCTACAGAAGTAGCCCTCGTTAAAAAGGCTGTTGAACTCACAGTAGAAGTTTATGAAGCAGTGTTTAACCAAATTGTTTGTGGTATGACAGAAAAAGAGATTGGCTTATTGTTCGTGGAAGAAATGAAGAAACGCGGTGTATCAAACGGGCTTGGAAATCCATTTGATCCACCACTCGTATGTACCGTGCGAAATGGACTTGCCCATAGAAAACCAGGAGATTTCAAAACGATTCCAGGTGATATTATCATTATTGATTTTAGTCTGAAATATCAAAATTACGTTTCAGATATTGCTAGGACTTGCTATATATTAAAGCCTGGTGAAGAAAAAGCGCCTGACAGCATACAGCACGCTTTTGACACGGCAATTACAGCAATTACGGCATCTATTAAAGCTCTCAAACCAGGGGCTAAAGGTTTTGAAGTTGATGCTGTAGGTCGAAGGCAGATTGAGTTAAATGATTACCCGACAATTCGCCACTCCGTTGGTCATCAAATTGGGCGAGCAACGCATGATGGCGGCACAATACTTGGCCCATTACGTACTCCAAAAAGACCCGAGGTTGAGGGTGTCATCGAAGCGGGGGAAATTTATGCGGTTGAACCGACAGTCATTCAAGATGATGGATTGCCGTGTATACTCGTCGAGGAAAATGTGCTTGTTACCGACCATAAGCCAGTAATTTTGAGTAAGCGACAGACAGAGATTGTACTAATTTCATCCTAGGTGGTTATGATTCATGCGTAAACAGATGAAGACTAATGATGCGATAGCGATACTTCAAGATTTGGTTAAGATCGACACAACGAATGAGTATGCAACCGAGTACGAGGCGGCGCTTTATATAGAAGATGTGTTAGAACGAGCGGGTATTGCATCGAAAATTATCTACAGCCCGAATGGGCGTGCCAACCTTATAGCTCACTTGGAGGCAGTGCAACCAATAAAGGAACCGCTGGTGCTTCTATCACATCTTGACGTTGTCGCTGCTGATCGTGATACTTGGAGTTTTCCGCCGTTTGCTGGTGAAGAAGCAGAAGGGTGTATATGGGGAAGAGGTACATTAGATACGAAGCAACTAACGGTCATGCACCTGATTGCTTTCTTAGAACTCTACCATTCGGAACAAACATTGAATCGTGATGTTTATTTTGTTGCATCGGCAGATGAGGAAAATGGTAGCAAGGAAGGCATGGAATACCTAGCGGAAACGTGTCCTGAAATTTTTGATAATGCTACAGTTCTAAGTGAGGGCGGTGGATTCACAGTTGCGGGCTCTGATGGTAAACCATACATGCTTTTCGCTTCAGGGGAAAAAGGTACAGCGGTGATTAAAATTGTTGGTACCGGGGACAGCGGACATGCCGGCAGTCCACCGGATAACCAGGCAATAGCTCATATTACACAAGCACTTCAATACTTACTACAACAAGAACCACACTGTCATGAGTATTCCGTTTTAACAACATATACTGAAACTTTTCAGCAACTTTTAAAATCAAATACACAACCCACTCCAGATGACCAATTAGTAGCAAAGCTTTACGAATATATGAAATTCCAAACGACCATGATTGATTACTTGGAAATTGGAACGCAAGTAAACGTTATTCCTTATAAAGGTGAAGTTACTTTCGAATTTCGGACACTACCGTCGGTAAATAAGGATGCATTCGAAAAATATATGAACCAACTCTTTGAAAATAGTAATGTTTCATGGGAATTGATTGATTTCCAGCAAGGTTATTTAAGTGAAGTGGACGCAGAAGTTATGAAGTTATTTCAACAATATTCTCCAGACTATGGTTTTAGCGGAACATGGGTCCCTTTTACAGCTTTAGGTAAAACAGATGGACGATTTATCGGAAAGATAGCGAAAAATGTTTATGGATTATCTCCTGTAACGGTGCCCTTTTCAGAAGTGTTAAAACGCGTTCATAGTGCAGATGAACGAATCGAAACTGATGCTTTTGTTTATGGGGTAAATCTTATGCGGAAAGTTGTACATCATTATTGCTTGCAAATGGAGGTGTAATAAATGTTCGAAACACAAAAAGAAAAGCTATATCAAGCTGTTCAGTATTTAAAAGAAATGGATATTGATATGTGGCTCATTTATACGAGTGAAGGAAGTGATCCTTGTATTCCTTTAGTGACAGGGGTTGGAACAGTCGGCCCTGGAGCATTTATGGTCACCAAACAAGGAAACAAGCTAGCCGTTTGTAGTTCGATTGATGCACAGGATATTGAGCAGTCAGAACTGTTTGACCAGGTGTACAAATATAAAGGTAGTTTAGCAGAAACACTCGCATCTATTGTTCAGGATATAGCACCAAATACGATTGCTCTTAATATTTCCAAAGAGGAACACTTGGCTGATGGGTTAACAACGGGCCGATATCGCTGGTTGCAACACACGTTACAATCGGTTTTTACAGGCAAATATATTTCTTCTGAACCGTTTCTAAAGTTGCTTAGAAGTATTAAATCTCCGGCGGAGGTATCTAAAATCAAACAAGCTGTTGATGTCACATTAGACATTTATGCTTCAGTTTTTGATCAGTTACAAGCTGGAATGACGGAGAAACAAGTTGGGCAATTATTTATTCAAGAGATGCAGCAAAACGGTGTAGTGAATGGGGTAGACCGAACATTATCGATGCCGATAGTAATGAAAGAAAACATCGCTCATCGCCCACCAGGAAATGCTGTTATTAACAAAGGCGATATGGTAATTATGGATTTCAGCGTGGAAATCGATGGCTATGTGTCAGACATAGCACGAACAGTTTACTTTTTAAAAGATAATGAAACAGAAGCTCCGAAAGAAATCGGGGATGCTTTCCAAGCAGTCCATCAGGCGATTAGTTTAGCTGCTGACAAACTCAAGCCTGGAGCACTAGGCCATGAAGTTGATGCAGCAGCAAGAAATTATTATGTGGAATCAGGTTATCCAGAAATAACCCATGCGACAGGCCACCAAATCGGAAGGGACGTTCATGATGGTGGGGCGCTACTAGCACCTCGTTGGGAACGGTATGGCCAGTCCCCTTACGAAGAGATCCAGGAAGGTATGGTTTTTACAATTGAACCAACCTTGTTTTTAGAGGGTGGGATTCACTTTATCGTTGAAGAAAACGTACTTGTAACAAAAGACGGCATAGACTATTTAACCAAACGGCAGGATAATCTCATTTTAATTAAAAGTGTAAGGGAAGAAGGTGTGAAATAACCTTGAAAAAATATGTGATAAGAAGGATATTTCAATCTATTCCTATTTTAGTAGGGATTACAGTTTTAACATTTTTAATTATTCAGTTGGCCCCTGGTAGTCCGATGGAGACAATGATTGACCCGAAAATATCTCCTGAAGAATTACAAAGGGCACAGGATAACTTAGGGATGAATGATCCAGTTTTTATGCAGTACTTTAATTGGTTAAAAGAGATTGTCCAAGGCAATCTCGGTTATACAGTTAAATCTGGTGAATCAGTTGCACATTTAATCATTGAGCGGTTACCAGCCACTTTAATACTAACAGGATCAGCATTTGTACTTGCATTTGTAATCGGTGTGCCTTTTGGTGTTTATTCTGCAACACATCAATATAAGTTACCTGATTATTTACTAACTGTTTTCGCCTTTATTGGTATCTCTGTTCCATCCTTTTTCTTTGGACTCGGGATGATTTTCATTTTTGCCTTACAGCTTGGATGGTTGCCTGCTTCTGGGATGGAAACAATCGGTGGTAATGCTACCGGGCTTGCATTATTTTGGGACTATCTAAAGCACGTATTCATGCCAGCGATTGTGTTAGCACTTCCTACCGTTGCTGTGGTTATGCGCTTCACGAGATCTAGCATGCTAGAAGTATTGAATCAGGATTATATCCGTACAGCGAAATCTAAAGGATTGGGTACACGAGTCGTGTATTTAAAGCACGCACTAAGAAATGCACTCATTCCTGTCATTACGATATTTGGATTATCGATCCCATTTTTGTTTGGTGGTGCTTATATTACAGAATACATTTTCAACTGGCCTGGTATGGGGAGCTTAGGTATTCAAGCGATCGAGGGTAGAGAGTATCCAGTCATTATGGCATTAAATTTATTTACTTCTGTTCTGGTTATGTCAGGTAATTTAATTGCTGATATTATGTATGCTTGGGCTGATCCTCGTATCAGATACTAAGTAGTTCATATCGAAGGGGGAGATTCGATGAGTAATGATTTACACTATCAGCAGCCTGGAATGCCAGTAGCGCTTGAAAATAAAGTGAAAAAAGAACATGCAGGATGGAAAAGGTTTAAAAAGAATAAGTTAGCCGTTTTTGGACTAATTGTTTTAGGGTTACTTATATTAATCGCTGTGTTTGCGCCGTTCATTGCACCTCATGATCCTTATACGTCACCGAAGAATGAGCTTGGCACGTACGATGTTTATGCACCACCATCAGCAGAACACCTTCTAGGTACAGATGGTACTGGAAGGGACATGATGAGTCGATTAATTTATGGGGCTAGGGTTTCCTTATCAGTTGCCCTTACAGCTGTATTGATTTCAACATTAATCGGTGTCTTCATGGGTGTTGTTGCTGGATATTATGGAAAGTGGATCGATAACATCATTATGCGAATCACCGATGTTGTCATTTGTTTCCCAGTGTTATTTTTGGCAATTACAGCTGCAACGATTCTCACCCCGGGAATCATGAATGTAATTATTATCATTAGTTTTGTCAGTTGGACGACGATGACAAGACTCGTTAGGGGAGAAGTATTAAAAATAAGAGAAATGGAATATGTTGAAGCCGCTAGGTCAATCGGACAAAACAACGGTGTGATTATAGCGAAGCATATTTTACCGAACATTATTGCTCCAATTGTCGTCCAAGCCACCCTACAAACCGCAGAGGCGATTTTAACAGAATCAGCTCTAAGCTTTCTTGGTGTAGGGGTGCAACAACCATATCCGAGTTGGGGAAACATGTTAAACGATGCCACATCAATTATGGTGTTACAGTTTAAGCCTTGGATTTGGATGCCGGCCGGATTTGCAATATTAATTACGATCTTATGTATCAATTTCCTTGGTGATGGATTACGTGATGCATTAGATCCTAAAATAAAAAATTAAACAAGGGGGATTTACAATGAAAAAGAACCTTTTTTTAGCAGCAATATTCTTAATTTTTGCACTACTGATTGGGTGTAGTGACGATAGCGGTCAGCAAAGTGAGGAGCCGGATAACACAGATACACCAACTGAAGATACGGAAGGGGAGAACGATGCTGAAGTTTCAAGTGGAGGTTCAGTCACAGTTGCTTCTAATAGTGAGCCAGCGAACTTGAATCCTGTCGTATGGGCAACAACTTCTGACACAGTTGTTACGCATATGATTTATGACTCTTTGGTTATCCCTGATGAAGAATTAAAAATGGTAGGAAGTCTTGCTAAAGACTGGGATCTTTCAGAGGATGGTAAAACATATACATTCCATCTAAATGAAGGAATCACATGGCATGACGGAGAGCCGTTTACCGCAGAGGATGTTGCGTTTACATTTACGTCGATTGCAGACCCATCATATGATGCTGGTGCATACTGGCGTGTGGAACCAGTTGTTGGTGCTGCTGAATATCATGCTGGTGAGGCAGATAGTGTCGAGGGTATCGAAGTTATTGATCAAAACACGATTTCATTTACAACAAAAGAAGCATATGCTCCATTTATTTCGGGATTGTTTATCGGTGTTTTACCGAAGCACATTTTAGGTGATGTGCCTCCAGGTGAATGGGAAAAACATGATTCCAACCGTAATCCCATTGGTACTGGTCCATTTGAATTTGTCGAGTGGAAAACTGGTCAATATATAGAAGTAGCCAAAAATGAAGATTACTTTAAAGAACCTGCAAAACTAGATAGTATTTTCGTACGATTTGGTGACGCCAATTCGATGTTGGCATCATTCATGAGTAAAGAAATTGATATTACAGCTGTACCAGTTTCAGAGGTGCAATCAGTAAGTTCACTTGACTATTCTGAATTAATTACACAGTCTACTTTAAGTGTATATTACGTTGGGTTTAATGCTAGAAATGAACACTTCGGCGATAAGCTTGTTAGACAGGCACTTGCACATGCAGTTGACAAGAATGCAATTGTTGCTTCTATATTAGGTGAATATGGAACTATTTCCGATGACGTATTTCCTTCTAAACACTGGTCGCATAACCCGGATCTACCAACTTATGAGTTTGACACTGCAACAGCAGAATCGCTTTTAGAAGAAGCTGGCTATGCAAAAAATGGTGATGGGATTTATGAAAAGGATGGACAAGAGATTAGCTTTACGTTAGAAGTTCCAACTGGTAATAAAGAACGTGAAAAAACAGCAACATTGTTAAAGCAGATGTGGGAAGAGGTTGGCGTTAAAGTAGAACTGCAAACGCAGGATTTTGCAACACTAGTTACAAAGCTATTACCACAAACGGATGACGGAAAACAGCGTGAAGTAACTGCTGATGATTTTGCAGCCTACATTTTAGGATTTGGTGTTGAAGCAGACCCAGATGAATATCGTAGCTATTTTGGTAGCAGCTATATGCCGCCAAATGGATACAACTTTGTGGGATACTCTGATCCAGATGTAGACGAAATGCTTGAGGCGCAAACGTTAGAAGTAGATCTTGATGCGCGTCAGCAATTAATTTGGGACGTTGGTCAAAAGCTTGCAGAAGATGAAATTTGGATTCCGTTATATGAACAAGATAATCCGTTCGTATTCAATAAGCGAGTAGCTGGCTTTGAACCTGATTTCAGAGGAATAACCTTTACTGCAGAAAATTGGTCTGTTACAGAATAATAACAAATAGGAAGACAAATAAGATGCACTTTATTTGTCTTCTTCTATCTTTCCATTTGAGTGGGAGTGGTATCGTTGTCCAAGCATCGGTTGAAAAAGGCTAGAAATCTAATGTTAGAACAAGGTTTATGTGCACTGTTTATTAGTTCCTATGAGAATTATCGGTATTTTTCAGGGTTTGCAGGAAGCAATGCATATTTAATAATTACAGCAAATGAATCTATTTTAATTACAGATCAAAGGTATACGAGTCAAGCGCAAGAACAAGCAAAAGATTATGAGGTTATTACACATGGTATTGACCCATTTATTACATTAAAAGAGCAATTTAGTCGGTTTGATATTAAAGCAATAGGCTTTGAATCTCTGAAAATGCCTGTGTCTTTATATGAACAGTTGCGTAACCTATGTTCTTCATTTCAGTGGGCACCTCTAACAACGGAGTTATTAGATATACGAAAGATTAAGGACGCAAGTGAGATATCGATGATTAAGCGATCAGTTGCCATTTCTGATCAAGCTTTTTCAGATTTATTACCGATTATTCAACCAGGTATGACGGAGAAGCAAGTATTGATTGAATTAGAATATATAAAAATGAAATTAGGAAATGAAAGTCCGGCCTTTGGAACGATTGTGGCTTCAGATAAACGAGCTGCACTGCCACACGCAAAGCCTTCAGATAACCAAGTTAAAATGAATGATTTACTATTAATTGATTATGGCGTTACTTACCAGGGATATATGTCTGATATGACGAGAACGATCTGGATTGGTGAACCTTCAAAAGAACTGCAGCAAATCTATGATTACGTTGCAATTGCTATTGAAGAAGCTGTTGCAGCTGTAAAACCCGGCATATCTGGTCATGAACTTGATTATGTTGCAAGAAAGGTCTTTCTAGATGCAGGGGTGGAACAATATAGCTTACGCGGATTAGGTCATGGTGTTGGTTTAGAAATTCATGAGAACCCAAGAGTTGTGTTGAACGGTGAGGAACCGATCGAAGAAGGCATGATCTTCACGATTGAACCCGGATTATACTTACCGGATAAAGGTGGAGTTCGTTTGGAGGATATGGTGTTGGTTACAAAAGATGGGTGTGAAGTATTAACGAATACCGATCGACACATTCAGCTCTCAGTAATGGGATAGGAGGGTTAAGATGACGAATATATTAGAAGTGAAAAATCTAAAAACATATTTTCAAAGTGATGGTGAAGAAATACCTGCAGTTGATGGTGTGTCCTTTGAAATTAGAAAAGGGGAAACACTCGGTTTAGTAGGGGAATCTGGTAGTGGTAAAAGTATAACATCTTTATCAATATTACAACTTGTACCAGAGCCTCATGGAAAGATTATTGATGGCGAAATCAAGTTTAATGGAAAAAACTTGCTCGATTATAATGAAAAACAAATTAGACAAATTAGAGGCAACGATATTTCAATGATTTTTCAAGAGCCGATGACCTCACTTAACCCAGTATTTACTGTAGGTGATCAAATCATAGAAGTGTTAATACTTCACCAAAAGTTAGATAAGAAAAAAGCTAGGAGTCGAGCACTAGAGCTACTTGATTTGGTAGGTATTCCACTAGCGATAAGAAGAATTGATGATTACCCACACCAGCTGTCCGGTGGAATGCGGCAGCGAATTATGATCGCAATGGCGCTAGCGTGTGATCCGGAGCTACTTATTGCAGATGAACCAACAACTGCCCTTGATGTGACGACACAGGCACAAATTCTCGAACTACTAAAGGATCTAAAAGCGAAGTTTAACATGTCTATGTTACTCATCACGCATGATTTAGGTGTGGTTGCTGACTCAGCAGATAAGGTAGCAGTTATGTATTTAGGTAGAATTGTAGAGTATACCGATGTGGAAACATTTTTTGAAGATCCAAAACATCCTTATTCACAAGGATTATTAAAATCGATACCAAGCATGGTCAATAGTGTGAGTCGGTTAAATCCTATTAAAGGGCAAGTACCAAAGCCTACAGACATTAAAAATGGATGCAGATTTTGTACTCGCTGTGAATTTGTCAGAGACATATGTATTGAAGAAGAGCCTGGTTTTATTGATAACGGAAAACAACAAGTAAAATGCTGGATGTATTCAGATCGATGGGACGACTCTAGTGCAAAGGAGGGGAAATCAAGTGGAACAAAAGCTGTTGGAAGTAAAAAATCTTAAAAAGTGGTTTCCAGTGGATAGTGATAGCTTTTTTCCCCAGAAAAAACAATTTTTAAAGGCAGTAGATGATATTAGTTTTTTTATAAATAAAGGAGAAACGCTAGGACTAGTCGGTGAATCTGGATGCGGGAAATCAACGGCAGGTAGGAGTGTTTTGCGGCTGCTTGAGGCTACAGAAGGTTCCGTTTTTTTGGACGGAGAAGATATTTACAATTTATCAAGTTCACGTCTGAAGAAAAAAAGAAACGAGATGCAAATCGTTTTTCAAGATCCTTATGCTTCCTTAAACCCAAGGTTGAAAGTGCGGAGCATTATTGAAGAACCGTTAATCATTCATACGAATTTAACTAAAAAACAAAGAAGAGAAAAATTATCTCAATTAATGCAAGACGTCGGATTGGATGAATCTTATTTAGAAAGATATCCGCATGAATTTTCCGGCGGTCAACGTCAGCGGATTGGTATTGCTAGAGCTATTGCGGTCCAGCCGAAACTAATTGTGATGGATGAACCCGTGTCGGCATTAGACGTATCTGTCCAGGCGCAGGTGCTTAATCTGATACAGGATTTACAAGAAAAATATCAACTTACTTACTTGTTTATTACACATAATTTAAGTGTTGTAAAACATATTTCTAACCGAATTGCTGTTATGTACCTTGGTAAAATAGTCGAAATTGCAGATCGGGAAACCTTTTTCAAGGATCCGAAACATCCTTATTCGGGAGCGTTGATCTCTGCTATTCCAGAACCTAACCCTAAATTGAAAAAGGAAAGAGTTATTTTGCAAGGAGATGTACCGAGTCCTGTTAATCCTCCGAGTGGTTGTCCGTTCCATACGCGTTGCCCACTTGTGATGGACCGGTGTAAGAGTGAAGTTCCACAGTTAAAGGATGTAGGGAATAATCAAATTGTTGCATGTCACCTACATGAGTAGAAAGGATGATAGAAAAGATGACCCATTATGACGGTATTATTGTTGGTGCAGGTATTACAGGATGTTCGATCGCATATTTTTTAGCGGAAAAGGGCTGTACGAATCTACTCGTTATTGACAAAGGTGGAATTGCTTCCGATATAACAGGTATATGTCCTGGCGGTGTTCGCCAACAATGGGGCACAGAAATAAATTGTAGGATGTCTAAGTTTTCCGTTGATTTTTTTGAACGGATCAATGAACACTTACAGCCTGAAAAGGAAATAAAATTTCGCAGTGTGGGCTATTTGAATTTGCTTCATAGTGAAGAGGCAATCGAAAACTATAAAAATAATATTAAACTGCAAAATAGCTTTGGGATTCCTACAACGCTCATTAGTCCAGAAGAAGTCGAAAAAATTGTGCCTGGAATAAATACAGATCGATTTCTTCAAGCGGCATTTTGTGAAACAGACGGATTTGTAGACGATGTGTACCACGTTACGAGCAGCTTCGCTGAAGCGGCAAAGCGTAAAGGTGTAACATTTGTAAACAGTGAGGTAATTCGTATAACAGATGAAAATGGTGTCGTAACAGGAATTGATATGAAGGAAGAAGGATTTATCTCAGCAAATTTTGTAGTGAATGCTGCTGGTTTAGGCTCGAAGCAACTGGCCGCTACCATTGGAGTAGAGCTGCCAATCGAATTCGAGAATAGAAGAATATTATATTCAAACCGCATGGAGCAACGACTAATAGAGCCGTTGATTATTTCGTCTGAAACTGGCTTTGCTGGTAAGCAGTTAGCTAGTGGTATTGCTTATTCGAGTTATTTAGGTGGAGAGCTGAAGGCACCTTATAGTATGTATGAGTTTAAAGATAAAGTGATAGAAGTAGGTAAAGAGATTTTTCCGCCAATTGAAAAATTGGAGTTCCGGACACATGTTGATGGTACCTATGACAGTACACCAGATCATCAGGCCATCTTAGGTGATGTTGATTCGAAGCAAGGCTATTATCAAGCTGTTGGTATGAGTGGACACGGCTTTATGATGTCACCGGCAGTGGGACAAGCGATGGCTGATATTATTCTCAGTCTACCAACGACGATTGATGTTTCAAGCTTACATTTTAATAGATTTTCTAAAAATGAACTGTTGTTTGAACCAAGTGTTGTATAAGGAGTGTTATCATTGAGTCATTTTCTTATTGTATTTCCAGAAGTTAATATTGAAGTAAAGGTTAAGTTATTATTTGATAAAGCACCGAAAACTTGTGAAGGTTTTTGGGATGCTATCAAAGAGCCGATTCACACGTCGGGCAAACACGCGATGTATACAGGTAGAGAAATTTCAGTACAAATCGCTCCGAGTGATAAGGAAGTATCGTTGTTACACGATCCAGCAAAAGAAAATTTAACGTGCTTTCCATTACCAGGGGATATATTATTTACATTTATGCCAGAATTCTCATTTTCAGGCTTACCTTTCCCTATTTATGACGTAGGCCTGTTTTATGGGAGAGATGCAAGAACATTTTTTCCAATGGGATGGCTTCCAGGAAACTTGTTTGCGCAAGTAGATGGTGAAGCAGAATTAGAGAAATTAGCAAAGATGGGTCAGGATATAAACAATAATGGCCAACAGAAGATTATATTTAAGCGATGTGAATAGGAAGTATGCTATGAGAACCCCCGCAATTTTGTGGGGGTTTTTAAACATTTAAAGCACGAAAAAAAGAGACTAAAACTATTGTTTTAGTCCAAGATTTATATAAATGGGGTAGATCACGATAATAAGTTTTTTAAAGTTACTAGTGCTGTTTCAATATCCTCTTTCGTGTTATAGAAATGAGGAGCTATTCGAATAACATCTTGTCTGGCAGAAACAATAATATTTCTTCGTTTCATCTGTTCTTCAATCTCTGCTGCATTTTCCACATAAATAGCGGTGCTAGGTGATTTGTGTGCTACTTCCTGTGGGCTGACGACTGTTAAATTAAGCTCTTTAGCTTTTTCGATTGTATAAAGTGATAGTTCATTTAAGTATGCTTCAATAGTCGGCATTCCAATCGAGTTAATCGTAGCTAAAGCTGCGTCAGCTATGTACGCATTGATTACTGGTGGAGTGCCAGTGTTGAATCGTTGTGCACCACTGCCATAGTCTAGTGATTTTAAATTAAAATCGAATGGGTTTTGTTGGCCAAACCAACCAGTTACAGGTGGTTGTAATTGTTCAGCAATGTCTTTCTTTACATACATAAAAGAGATACCAGGTACACCTAATAAGTACTTTTGCATACCGGCTACTAATATATCAATTCCCATGTCTTTTACATCTATTTCCATACTGCCCGCAGACTGATAGGCATCTACAAATAACAGAGAGCTAGAATCATGGACAAGTTTAGATATTTCCTTTAAATTTTGTTTAAATCCACTATAATAAGATACGTGTGGAATACAAGTAATAGCGACACGCTTCGACAAACTATTTTCATAATATTCTAACGGTATAGTATAATGATCATTATGAGGGATATAGTTAATTTTAAAATTTTGTTTTTGTTGCTGTGCTAGTATCGATTGCCCAATACAAGGGAAATCCAATTCTGTTACACATATCTCTTTATTTTCAAGATCCATAGCATTTAATATAGAAGAAATACAATCTGACACAGAAGATAAGACAGCAACTTCTTCAGGAGTACAGTTAATCAATTGGGCAAATTTAGCCTTTGCTTGATTTACTTTTTCCATCCATAATGCCCAGTCCATGCCGTTAGTTGTTAAACTATCTTTATATGAATCTATTGCTTGTAAAACTTTAGTAGAGAGCGCACTCTGTGAGCAGCTTGACAGCATAATTTTTTCTGATAATATTGGATACATTTCTCGTGCAATTGGCAATAACGTATTGTTCATAAAAAATCTTCCTTTCTTTAGGGGTGTTGATAATGTCAAATGAGATTGAAAAAAGATTTAACGTACTAAATCCTTGGTTTGATGAAATGGATTATGATTGGACAATATTGAAAGACCTTGGTCAAAAAAATTCTTTTAAAAAGCATGAAATCGTTTTTAGACAAAATGAAGATGGCAACGACCTATATCTTGTTATAAAAGGTAGAGTGCGTTTATTTCTTATTTCTCCCAATGGAGAAGAAAAAGCACTTGCTGTCATCGGCACGAACGGACTAATAGGCGAATGTATTTTAAATGATGATTCCCGTTATTCAAGCAGTGCTATCACGGCTTCAGAAGTTGAACTTATTAGAATTAGTAAAGATGTGTTTTTGGAAAAAATCAGCAATGAACCTAGATATACAAGTCAAGTATTAGATTTGATTACCAAAAAATATAGACTATTGTGCATGCAAACACTCCAACTAAGTTATACAAAATCCCTTCCTAGAATGTGTGCAACCTTTGTTCATCTATCTATTAGATATGGCGAAACACTTGCATCTCAAGAAATTAGACTAACGATTAATTTCACACACCAGGAAATGGCCAACTTGTTAGGCATTACCCGCGTAACAATCGCTAAAAATATAAAATGGCTTGAAGAAAATAAATATATAAGAAAGGATGGGCGATACTACATCATTAATAATCTGGATAACCTCGCCAATCTAGCAAACGAGGAACTAATGCTTGATTAACTCCTTTAATTATAATGTGCTTATATTCAATTTGATGTAAAACAATTAACATTTTGGAATAATATTTGTTGGGGGTGGAATTGTGGATGTAACTTCCCTTTTTTTATAATGTGCCGGTTGGGACTTCTAGAGGAAGTGCTTTATAATTTTAACAGTGCTTGGCTTAGACTCACCTATTTTTTAACCAAAAGTTTACTAGAATTTTTTATTAACAGTGCAAAAGAGTATCGTGTATAATGAATGCTAACCAGTTAAATTAAAAAGGATCCTAGACCAGCGATACGCCAATCTAGGATGTTTGGATTTGGAATCTCCTACCTAAACCCCTGATTCCTGTAACGATGAGGTAGAGATGTTCTTCTGTCTTCTATTTTTCGTTTTAGATAAAGAATATACGGCACACAGTAAAGCAATTACGGTAACGATGCTCCCAACCCATGGCATTTGAGCCACGGTGCCGGTTTGTTCCAACGCAATTCCGCCCATCGCAGAACCTACGGCAATCCCAACTTGCAGTGCGGAATTGTTAAAGCTCTGCTGGATATCCGAGGTGGCTGGGGCGGCTTGAATCAAATAGCTTTGCTGTGGTGGAGCTAGTGCCCAACTTAGCGCTGCCCAGATGATCATCACTGGAATAAACAGTGCAAGTGAAAAAGTGGTGAACGGCAAGATTCCAAGCACAACTACAAAGGCGATGATCACCATCAAAATGCTTTTCTTCGTACCAATCCAATCAGAAAGTGTTCCACCTAAAGCTCCACCGCCAACTGCTGCAATTCCGAAAATGAAGTAGCACACACTAATCCAATAGGAATTCAAATGCAGCTCTGTTTCCAGGAACGGTGTAAAATACGCATATAGTGTATAATGACCCGCTAGGAAAAATAACGTGGCAAGATGGGCACAGCCAATTTTGGGACTGCAAACTGCTTTCAGCTGTTGCTTGAGCGGTACAGCGGCTTCTCCTGGTACATCCTCTAAAAACAAGGCAATCAGCACCATTGCGACAAGCGATAACACGGCAATTCCAAGGAAGATAACGCGCCAGCCAAATGTGTTCGAAATTAGAATTCCGAGAGGCACACCGAGTACGAGCGAGGAACTAATCCCCATATAAACGAGCCCAACCGCCTTTGCGCGATGGGTAGGCGCAACAATTTTTGGGGCAATAATGAGCGACAATACGACAATCAGCGCTGTACTAGCAGCGGTAATTACCCGGGCAACCATCATCCATGTAAAATCAGGACTAAAATAAGTCATAACATTGCCAAGTGAGAAAACCAACAGGGCAATCAGATACAGTTTCTTGCGTTCGATTTTTTTCGTAATAACAAGCAAAATTGGCCCCGCTAAGGCATAAATAAGAGCAAATACTGTGATGAACTGTCCTGCCGTACTTAAAGCTATATTTAAATCCTCAGCAAGAGTCGGCAAAATCCCGCCTACGATTAATTCAACTAATCCAACTGATAGTGTTGCAAAAGCTAAAATAAATACTTTTATATTCATAGTTTGTTAATCTTCCTTTCTACGTTTGTTAGGGTGCGACGGTCTTCCAGGGTGATGTTGTGCTTGTCGATCGTGCTAAAGAACACGAAGACTTACTAGCCCGCATTCTCATGCTTGAATCCAACCTTCTCGAAAGGAAAGTACAAAAAAATCCAGATTACAAAAAACGAATTATTAACGATTCATTTTCTGTAATCAGGATTTTAAGGTTCCTGGTAGAGACCCTCAAGCCATATTCTTGAGGTTATACAGTTTCAATATTTAATTTGTGGACACTTTGAAGATTGTACTATGAATTCTTTTACTTTACAAGTGGAAATTTTGGAAAATCAAATCACCATCACCTTTGGCTTATCTTCCATGGTTACTTCCAAAAACGGGTCTTGTGCAAAAAGGTGATTATACTTTGTTCATTCTGAACGACGTATGTGGAATATTTTATACATGTAGTAGTATAACATCTATAAATAACCCTATTGCATTCAAAAGTCAATAAAGCTAAGATTTGTATACAGAAGCGATGAACGATTATTTTTACGTGGGCACTTAAATAACCGGGAGCGTCTAGTGCAACCGACTGAATTTTGTAGGATGTTGTTCATGTAATGACTGGTATTGGTATTTTACATTTAAATGATGAAGAATTAATTGTCGCCTATACAAAAGCGCTGTCATTAAAGTTGAGTGAAGACTTTATACAGTTGTTAAAAGATGAGCTAGGCAGGCGGAATTTGGAAGTATAGGGAACAGGAGCAAGGCAATCCTTTCGATAGATTGCCTTGTTTTAGTGGTAAGAGGTGTCACTTTCCGAAGTTGGCGTAGAGTGTAACACTTCGGGTGTTCTTCTCTGGATTCTCAGGCTATGCAAAAGTATCTTTTTCGTTCTTATATTATTTTATCTAAGATGATTCAAGTTGGGAGGCCACCTCACCATTGCTAGCAAATGTCTATACGTGTTAGAAATCGAATTTTATCTAAGATCTGTAGCATGTACCCATAGGATAGTATCTTTGTAGGAAGTGCATCCATACAAAAATCCTAATTAAAGTAATTCTGCCACATTTTTAAATACAATATTTCTAGATAAGATAACATTTTTCCTCGTATGCTTTTTAACAATATCTTTCATATCTTGGGTATAGCCGATACAATCTAGTACAATCGTACTTATATCTGATTTTTCAAGTTCATTTGTTACTTTGATAAGTGAGCTTTCATCATAGATGTAAGGCGAGCTTGCGCAAGATGTAGGTGAAAAACCTGCAGCTTGCCACTTTTTTTCTATTGATTCATATTGCTCTGGAAGTGGTACGATGACGCCAATTTTTCCTTTGTTTCTAAAAATACCTTGTGCAACATGGTTCAATAAATAATCGGGGTAGATGATTGGAACATTAGATTGAAAAAGTTTAAATTCGCCTGTGCAAGCTATAATAATTAAATGGACTTGATCTCGATTAAAATCGTCGATAATTTGTTGGATAATCGGAAGTGTTTTTTCTTTTGCCATCGTGGCAGAAGTACCATCCTTGAGCCTTGAAACAAGTGTTGTCTGATTTGGTTCGGGCTTTATTTGTTCTAGTTCCTTTTTACCGAAACCATCAAGTACACCTCGTTGGATAAATTCTACATCGGAGGAAAAGAACCTTTCTACTTCGGGTAACAAGTCTGTTCTTGGAGCTTGACCAATTGTAATCACACCGATCTTTTTGTTCATTAATATACCTCCCTTTGAAGAAAGAGAAGTAGGGACAATCCCTACTTCTCTTTGCTTGAAAGATAATAAAGTAATAAATTTGAAGATGTCCAGCTCCGGCGCCTACCTCCTCGAGGTCTTAATTCAAACCTCTATGTGGCGAAGACCACCACTCCGAGGTTTGAATTAAGCTTGTCGGAGGTGAGCAAGGCGCCTGCGCTTTTCTAATGGTCTAGGAAATTATAAAAATAAACAGTTGTGGATATCTTGCTGAGTTATTTAGCCACGGCCAGCTTCGAGCGCCAGCGACTAGCGAGACTTCCCTCACCTCCGTACGATAAGTCAACATCGATTCACTTCGTTCACCGTGTTTCCTTTATCTCCTGCGGTTCAGTCCAGTCCGTACGTCGCTAACCGGAGCTCTGCGCTTTTGTTCTTATTCTTCAATTGAAATGTTAACACCATTTGGACTTACAACATGAATCGATCCATCTGGAGAAAGGTTAAATCCTTTAACTTTTGGATTAATACCAGTTGCAATGTCTAAGTTATCAAATTCAATCGTTGCATGATCTGCTAAGATTTCTGCAACAGCCTCCTGGTATAATTCAGCACGTTCTGCTTGATCAGCTGTTTCTGTAAGTGCACGATCGAGTAGTTCATCTACTTTTTCACTTTCATATGCTTTACCGTTACCATTAGATCCATGTTGACTCGAGTGGAAACGTGGATTAAGGAAGAAATATGGATCTGGATACCAAGACCATCCACCAATGTTCATCGGTGCGTTGTTACTAGAAATTGTCTCTGTTAACGTTCCCCATTCAGAAACTTGAATGTTAACATCGATATTTAAGTTTTCTTTCATTTGGTTTTGGAAGATTGTCGCATAGTTCTTACGTGTTTCTAGTACATATAGGTCGATTTCAAATCCACCTGCATATTCTGTTTGATCTAAAATTTCTTTCGCTTCTTCTGGATTATATTCAGGCGTTAATGACTCAAAAGAATCATCATACCCCCAAGAACCTTTTGGAAGTGGTCCATTGGCAACCGTGCCTCCACCCCATTGGTGTACACCTTGTACAATTTCTTCGATATTAGTTGCTTTATAAATAGCCTCTCTTACTAGTGGATTTGCTGTAGGACCTTGTTGGAAGTTCATATCAAGATAAGTAATCGAAAGACCCGGAGTTGATAGTAGATCTAGGTTTTCATCTTGTTCTATAACTTCTCTATTTTGTCCTTTAATGTCTGTTGCAATATCAATATCACCAGAACGTAACGCATTTGTCATCATGGATGCATCAGAGATAAATTTGTATGTTACACCATCAAGGTTAGGTTCTTCTCCCCAATAGTTTTCGTTCTTAACTAATTCTACTTGTTGATCCGTTTGCCATTCATCAAGAATGAATGGACCTGTCCCTACTAAGTGAGCACCAAATTGGTCTCCCCAGCCTTCCACTTCTTCTTTTGGAACAATAATATTACCTTGGTCTGTTAGCATTGCTAGTAGTGCTGCATTAGGTTCTTCTACGTGAATGACAACTTCGAATTCACCTGTAACTTCCACACTTTCAACACCACTTAGACGGTTTTGAGCCGAGTTCTCAGCTGATCGTTCTAAGCTGTACTTAACGTCCTCTGCTGTCATTTGTCTTCCATCTTGGTATTCACCTTGTTGGAAGTAAACATCATCTCTTAATTTGAATGTATATGACATCATATCATCTGCAGCACTCCACTCCGTTGCTAATGAAGGTACCATGCTTTGTAAGTCTTTGTCGTACACAATTACGGTATCAGCTATGGAGCGCATAATTTGTGATTCATATGTTCCTGTATAAAGGGTAGGGTCTAACGTTGCCGCGTTAGACGACAAACCAATGTTCAAAACACCACCACTACCACTACTAGAGCCTTCACCTTCAGTACCTTCAGTTGCGTTTCCGTCATCATCTGTTGAATTACCTTCTCCAGAATTAGATTCGGAAGAGCATGCTGCTAATACCATTGTTAATAGACCAAAGATAATAGCAAATAGAGCTATTTTCCATTTACTGTTTTTCAATTGAATTTCCCCCTTTTATTTGATTCACATAGTGATACATAGATTCAAATAATGAATATAACTAAAGTTAACACAAAATTAACAATATTGTAAATACAATTATCTAAAAATCTAGAAAAATCTAAAAATTTAGTGTTTTTTGTAGAAATTCTATTTACATCGAAAATAATGGATGATAAGATTCAATTTATTCACATATTAAAACAACGATTCAAATAATGAATCAAGGAGGGAGTTTGTTGAAGGGATTTCTCTTTAAAAGAATTGTACAATTAATACCTACATTATTTATCGTTGCGGTAATTGTATTCTTTATTACACGAATGCTACCAGGTAATCCAGCAGCAGTTATGCTTGGCCCACAAGCGAGTGCAGAGGACATAGCGGCATACGCAGAGAGATTGGGGTTAAACGATCCGCTTTATTTGCAGTTTTGGGATTATTTAATCAATTTAATTTCATTTGATTTTGGAAATTCACTTTCCTATAATCAACCAATTGTAGATTTAATCACGGAACGCTTTCCTAATACTATAATCTTAGCAATAAGTGCGCTACTTATCGCTGTAATTATTGGTGTGCCTGCCGGTATTATCGCTGCAAGAAAACAGAATACGATTATTGATTATCTCGTTACGACGGTATCTCTAGTAGGAGTTTCGATGCCAATCTTTTGGTTAGGTGTCATGCTAGTGCTTTATTTCAGTGTTAATTTGGGCTGGCTACCTGCTACAGGTATGGGGTCACTTGAAGATGGTCTTTGGGAATTTATTAGTCATCTTATCTTGCCTAGTTTGGCATTAGCTACAATACCTACTGCTCAATTTGCAAGAATTATTCGTTCTAGTATGTTAGAAACAATTTCACACGATTATATTAAAACAGCTCGTGCAAAAGGTTTAAAAGAGTTTTTTGTGATTAACAAACATGCATTAAAAAATGCGCTGACACCTTTATTAACCGTAATGGGTTTGCAATTTTCAAATTTATTAGGTGGTGCTGTATTAACGGAGACAATTTTCAGTTGGCCAGGGATGGGCTTATTAATTATAGATGCTATTGAAAAACGTGATTTTGTCGTTGTTCAAAGCACTGTTATCTTTGTTGCGGTTATCTATGTAGTCATTAACTTAATCGTTGACATTCTCTATAAAGTTGTGAATCCGAAAGTTAACCTTGACTCCAATGGTGGAGGTGCAAAATAAGAATGAATACTATGGAAGAGCTTGAACAGGCAAAAGAGCTTCAATATAAGAAATCTAAAAAAGAACAGTCTTTTATGCGTAAATTATTGCGAAATAGATTTGCTGCATTAGGTTTATTTGTCATATTAGTTTTAATCCTAACGGCGATTTTTGCACCCTTCTTTGCGACGCATGATCCCTACGTGATGGATGTGACGAATACTTTGTTAGGTCCGGGTGAAGCAGGCCACATTTTAGGAACAGATAGCTACGGTCGTGACATATTTAGTCGTATTGTTTATGGTGCGCGTGTATCTTTAATTGTCGGAATCTCAGCTGTATTATTTGGAGCTGTTTTCGGCTCATCATTGGGTTTGATTTCTGGATATTTTGGCGGAAGAACGGATGCAATCATCATGAGATTTATGGATGGGATGATGGCTTTTCCTTTCATCTTACTAGCTATTACCTTAATGACCGTATTAGGACAAGGTCTAGTAAATGTAATTATCGCCATCGGGATCTCTAACATTCCTGGTTTTGCTAGAGTGGTTAGAGGTCAGGTGTTAAATGTTAAGGAGTCTGAATTTATAGAAGTAACTCGTTCATTAGGTGCCAAGCATGGAAGGATTTTGTTTATGCACATTGTGCCAAATAGTATAGCGCCATTAATCGTCTATGCGACGATGGGAGTTGCTGGAGCAATTATATCTGAGGCATCTTTAAGTTTCTTAGGACTAGGTGTACAACCTCCAACAGCTTCTTGGGGAAGTATGTTACAAGAGGGAAAAGACTTTCTAGTGCTTAGTCCAGAGTTAGCAACGATCTCAGGATTAGCGATATTAATTACGGTGCTCGGTATTAACTTGTTTGGTGATGGATTAAGAGATGCGCTTGATCCTAAGATGAAGTTATAGCAGGAGGTGAACGTATGTCAGAGAAATTATTAAGTGTGAAGGACTTACAAGTCGAGTTTAAATCAGGATCAATTATTACGAAAGCTGTTAATGGTGTTAGTTTTGACCTTAATGAAAATGAAAATATAGGTATTGTTGGGGAATCGGGTTCAGGTAAAAGTGTTACAGCAACTTCCATTCTTCGGCTGATTCCGAATCCACCTGGAAAAATAACTGGTGGTGAAATTAATTTTAAAGATCGAGATTTATTAAAACTTTCCAACAATGAGATTAGAAAAATTCGTGGAAATGAGATTTCAATGATTTTCCAAGATCCTTCTACAAGTTTAAACCCTGTGTTTACCGTGAGGGACCAGTTAGTAGAATCGATTCGAAATCATAAGAAGATGTCCAAGAAAGAAGCAAAGAAAAAAGCAATCGAAATGCTAGATTTAGTTGGGATTCCAGCTCCTGAAAAAAGAATAGACATGTACCCGCACGAATTTTCTGGTGGGATGCGTCAACGGGTTATGATTGCGATTGCGTTATCTTGTGATCCGAAGCTACTTATTGCAGATGAACCTACAACTGCATTAGATGTGACTGTTCAAGCACAAATTCTTAATCTAATGAAGGAGTTACAGGATAAGCTGAATATGTCGATCATCATGATTACGCATGATTTAGGAGTCGTATGGGAAACGTGTGACAAAATCATCGTGATGTACGCTGGTAGAGTTGTAGAATCCGGTGATGTGAAAGAAGTTTATAAAAATCCATTACATCCATATACATGGGGGCTACTTGATTCGCAAATTACAGAAGCTCAAGAAAGTATCAATTCATTGTCAGCGATTCCTGGAAGCCCACCGGATTTAAGTTATGAAATAGAAGGATGTCCGTTTGTCGATCGTTGTCCATATGCCCAAAGTATATGTCATGAGAAACCACCGCAGTTGCTTGAACCTACTGATGGACATGCGGTCGCCTGCCATTTTCAAACAGCAGATGAGAAGTTAGAGAGAAGGGAGGATGCATACCTCGATGGAAGCTCTTCTTGAAGTTAAGGATTTAAAGAAACATTTTCCAATGGCAAATAACGTTCCATTTAAAAAGACTACGCAAAGTGTGAAAGCTGTTGATGGAGTTAGTTTCAATGTGTACCCTGGTGAGACGCTAGGCGTTGTTGGAGAATCTGGGTGTGGTAAATCAACAATGGCACGCCTTGTCAATCAGCTGATTAAGCCAACAGATGGGGTAGTTAATTTCCAAAATAAAAATCTTATTGATATGGATGCCAAAACACTACGAGAGACTCGGAAGAAAATCCAAATGATATTCCAAGATCCGTATGCTTCGCTTGATCCTCGGAAAAAAGTAGGCAAGCTCATTGCAGAGCCCCTTGTGATTCATAAAGTTGGGGACAAAGTAAGTAGAAGAAAAAAAGTTGAAGAATTACTTGAAATTGTAGGCCTCAACAAGAGATTTGCTGATCGCTACCCTCATGAATTCTCGGGAGGTCAAAGGCAGCGGATTAATATCGCAAGAGCTTTAACCTTAAATCCAGACCTTGTCATTTGTGATGAACCTGTTTCTGCATTAGACGTCTCTGTTCAAGCTCAAGTTATCAATCTATTAAAAAGGTTACAACAGGAATTTAATTTAACTTATATTTTTATTTCACATGATTTAAATGTTGTTCGTTATGTGTGCGACCGTATTGCAGTAATGTATCTAGGAAAAATTGTTGAGGTTGGTACGTATGAGCAAATCTATTCGAACCCTCAGCATCCTTATACGAAGGCACTGTTCTCAGCAATCCCTAAAGAAAGTCCATTTGAGGAAAAAGAACGTATTATTTTAAAAGGCACTGTTCCGAGCCCGTTGAATCCGCCATCTGGATGTAGTTTCCACGAGCGTTGTCCAGTGGCAATAGATATATGCAAAACAAAAGTACCTAAAGTTGTCACAACAGAAAATTCCCATCAAGCATCTTGTCATTTGGTTAATCAATAGGAGGTAGGAAAATGTCGTTAAAACACGTGATAGAAATGTATGATTTAATGGATGATCGATCCGTTACTGGAGAAAAAGTGAAAGATTATTTATTGGAGATTAATGAGAGTGGTCAAATAGATGTTCACACCATCAAAGGTAATAAAGGAAAAACGGATTTTGTTAAAGTACTTATTCCAGGTAAAAATGGAAAATCCAATGGTGGTAATGCACCAACACTAGGTATTATTGGACGGTTAGGCGGGATTGGCGCTCGTCCAGAAATGATTGGGTTTGTTTCCGATGGAGATGGTGCGCTATCTAGTATGGCGGCAGCAGCAAAATTACTAGATATGGAAAATAAAGGAGATCAATTAGATGGAGATGTCATCTTGACGACACACATTTGTCCAGATGCACCTACGCAACCACATGATCCAGTACCATTTATGGATTCACCGGTAGATATCTTAACGATGAATGATTATGAAGTGGCTGAAGAGATGGACGCTATTCTTTCCATTGATACAACAAAAGGTAATCAAATTATTAACCATCGTGGGTTTGCAATTACGCCGACCGTTAAAGAAGGATATATCTTAAAAGTAAGTGATGACTTACTTCATGTCTATACACAATCAGTTGGTAAACTTCCTGTTACGATGCCAATTACTACTCAAGATATTACACCGTACGGGAATGATGTTTATCATGTTAACAGTATCCTTCAACCTTCAGTAGCAACGGATAAGCCAGTTGTAGGTGTTGCGATTACAACAGAGACAGCAGTTGCTGGCTGTGGCACTGGAGCTAGCCGTGTGACCGACATTGAAGAAGTTGTTCGTTATTGTATTGAAGTGGCAAAAGTATATGGTCAATCGAAATGTGATTTCTATAGCGAGAAAGAATTTGCACGTTTAGAGCAACTATACGGAAAGATGACACACTTACAAAAAGCGGTAAATGCTTCAATTTCGTAATTGTTGCCTGAGAATCGCATGAAATTAGTATTATGAAATTGAATTAACTAAGGAGGATGTTTAAAAATATGGTAAACAAACAGGAGCTTAAAGATCGTCTAATTCAAGAAATTGAAAATAATAAAGATGAATTAATCGATTTTTGTAGTCAACTGATTAAAATTCCGAGTGAAAACCCACCAGGTGATTCAACAGAAATTACGACATTTATTGATAATTATTTAAAAAATGCAGGTGCTGACACAGCATGGCATGAATCCACTGATAAAATGTATAATCTAATATCTACCATTGGTGGAGGGGAAGAGGGAAAACATTTAATTTATTGTGGCCACTCTGACGTCGTGCCAGCAGGTGACCTTTCCAAGTGGGATTTTAGCCCAACTTCTGGTGAAATCGTAGATGGATGGTTACTTGGAAGAGGGGCAAGTGATATGAAAGCGGGCTTAGGTGGACTCATTTATACCTTTGCACTGTTAAAAAAATTAAATATCGACCTACCTGGAAAATTAACATTAGCTGTGGTACCAGATGAAGAAACTGGTGGAGAATTTGGTGTTCCTTGGCTTTTGGACCGAAACCTTATTGCTGGTGATGGCTGCTTAATTGCAGAGCCTTCATCACGTTTTAACCCAACAATTGGTCAAAAGGGTTCCTTTTGGTTTAAACTAAAAGTGTATGGCGAACCAGGACATGGTAGTCTATCACCGTTAGCGGGAAATAACGCGATTGTGAGTATGATCGATGCAATTAATGAGATTCGTAAATTATGGGATTTAGAGATTGAGATTCCAGATGAAGTGAAGCCGTTAATTGAGAAATCGAAGCGATACATGCGTGAAGTTGAGAAAGACCGCAAGCGCTTTCAACCAGTAATGGATCATATAACTGTAAATATCGGCAAGATCCAAGGCGGAACAAAATCAAATATGATACCTGAAAGCTGCGAAGTAGAAGTTGACTGTAGACTTCCGTTTGGTATCACACAAGACGAAGTTTCAGACTATGTACATGAAAAACTTGACGCACTAGGAATCGAATATGAAATTAGCCGATTTGGATTCCGCAGTGACGCTAACTACACTAGTGCCGAAGATCCGGTATGTAGAGCAATCATTGATAATATCACATATGTAACAGAGCATGATGCGTATGGTGTTAGTCAATGGGCTAGTAGTGATGCACGACATTTCAGAAACCATAACATACCTGTACTACAATATGGCCCTGCCTTTTTACCAAGTATTCATGGATATAATGAAAAAGTTAAGGTAGAAGATATCGTAAGGTGCTGTAAAGTATATATTGCAGCGGTTATTGATTATCTATATGAAGCGTAAATGTAAGTAAGTGATTTTTAAGGTGCATATATTAGTATACTTCTAATATATGCACCATTTATGCAGTTAAAGGAGGGTAATTTAATCAATGTTAAAAACACTAAGCCTTGCTTTAGAAGTAATGAAAATGTTTACGAAAAATAAGCCAACATGGGGAGGGCGAGAATTAGCGGCAGAATTAGATATTAACCATACAAAAATATACCGAATTTTAGAAACGTTAGAAATGCACCAATTCTTAATTAAAAATAAAGAAACAAAGAAGTACTCCCTTGGTTTTGCAGTCTGGGAACTTGGAAATTCAATCTCGGAAAACTTCAATATAAAAGAAATAATACATCCTATTTTAGAAAAAGTTAGTGAAAGAACAAATGAATCTGTATTTCTTACTGTGTTGGATGGAGAAAATGGTTTAACTTTTGATGCAGTGGAAGCGAGGACTACGGTGCGATTCTCGGTTTCAATAGGGAGTCGAACTCCTTTACATGCCGGAGCATCCTATCGTGCTATATTAGCGCATATGCCAACTGAATTTATAGATAATTATTTAGCTAATAAGTTTATAAAATACACAGATAAAACGATGGTAGACCCGGAAGTAATTAGAGAAGATTTACAAATGATTTTGCAAAAGGGCTATGCAGTTAGTGAAGGTGAATATACAGAAGATGTAATTGCTGTTGCCATTCCTATTTTCAATAAAGAAAAGGTTATTGGCTCATTAACGGTATCAGGACCTAAATATCGTATTGAAGAGAAACAAATTTTATTGTTTATTAGCGAGTTATCTCAAGCTGATATGGATCTCAAAACAGCTATGGAGAAATACGGCTCTAATTTTGGCTTGCTTTAACGAAAGGGGAATATAGCATGGATTTAATCGATATTGCTAAATCAGTACTACGACAAAATATGCATGTAAGAACAGATGAACGTGTTCTTGTTATAACAGATGATGAAAAACATGATATTGCAGATTTATTTTACCAAGCTGGTAAAGCGCTCTCCTCCGAGTCTATTATTGTCAAAATGCCAACCCGACAAAAATCTGGTGAAGAACCATCTCAAATGATTGCTTCCTTAATGACGGTGGCAGACGTGATATTATGTGTAACCGAACATTCACTGACGCACACACAAGCTAGAAAACAAGCTTGTGATGCAGGCGCAAGAGTGGCTACCATGCCGGGTATAACATTAGATATGCTTGAAAACGGTGCGATTTCTGCTGATTATAATGAAGTTCAAGAGCTTACTGAAGAATATTGTCAGCAATTAGAGCGTGGTGAGACTGTGAAGATTGTGAAAGAAAATCATGAGTTAACTTTCTCTATCAAAGGAAGAAAGAGTATCAGAAGTACAGGTGTTTTTAAACAAAAAGGTGAATCAGGCAACGTGCCTTCGGGTGAAAGCTACATAGCGCCAATAGAAGATTCTGCGAATGGTACGATGATGATTGACGGGTCTGTAAGCAATATCGGCGTACTTGACGAACCGATTATCTTAAAGATTGAATCAGGAAGATTAGTGGACGCAACAGGGGCAAATGGACAAAAACTATTAGCGCTATTAGGAGATGGAGATGGGCGTACCATTGCCGAATTCGGTATTGGTACAAATAAAAAAGCGCGACTAATTGGAAATGTTTTAGAAGATGAAAAAGTATTCGGGACCGTACATATCGCCTTTGGAAGCAACAAATCCTTCGGAGGAAAAACCGAAGCAGGCGTACATATCGATTGTATTATTAAAGAGCCGGAATTTTGGATAGAGTAGGGACGGAATCGTCCCCTGTCTCAAGATAGATATTCTTTCAATCGGGACCGGTAAATCAGATGTTCTCTTGAAAATTTCGTCGGGCTATCTAATCCTGCTACGGCAGCTAAATCAAATAAGTCGTTTCTTAAAGTAATCACATAATTAGCAACTCGATACTTTTTCTCATCAACGGTCAAGGCCTTTTGTAGTTTCTCGTCAGTCGTCGCTACACCAACGGGGCAGGTATTGGTATGACATACCTGCGCCATAATACACCCGACACTGATCATGAAGCCTCTGGCAATATTAATCAGATCTGCACCAAGACATAATGCCATCGCGATTTTATCCGGAGTTATCAATTTACCTGATGCGATGATTTTGGTATGGTTTCTCAGCTGATATTTTTTTAAGCAGTCCTCAACAAGTGGTATCGCAGCAAAGGCAGGTAAACCTACAGAATAAGCTAATCCATAGTATGAAGCACCTGTCCCTCCTTCGCTACCATCTACGGTGATAAAATCAGGAACAATATTAATTTCAGCCATCGCTTTGACTAATCGTTCCACCTGTCTGTCATTACCTACGACTATTTTAATGCCAACCGGTTTTCCTCCAACTTCACGCAATTCATCTACAAATGCAAGTAACTGTTCTGGAGAAGAAATGCCCGGAAATCGATTGGGACTGTTCACATCCTGTCCGACATCAATTTTCCTGATTTCAGCAATTTCTTTTGTTATTTTGCCGCCATCCACATGTCCTCCTTTTGTCTTAGCCCCCTGACCAAGCTTCAATTCAAATGCTTTAATCTGATCGGTGTTGGCATGTTTTTTAAACTGTTCCCAGGAAAAATCTCCATTATGTGTACGCACGTCATAAAGCCCCGGACTAATTTGCATGATAAGATCTGTATTGCCTTTTAAGTGATACGGTGAAACGCCGCCTTCCCCGGTATTCATCCATGTACCTCCAGCTATTCCAAGCCCCATCGATAAGGCAGATATCGCATTTTCACCAAGTGCACCATAACTCATGGCTGACTGACCGATTAATCCATTTATGTAGAATGGATGTCGGGCTGTTTCTTTTCCGAGAACAACTGTGTCATCATGACCGAGCAGATATGGATCCATTTCAACTTCAGATTGATGCTCTTTTCTGTTAAACAGATTTTCCTGCTCCAGCTGATAAACGAGACTAGTGACGCTTGGGTACTTGCCAATCTTTAGTTCATCTTTCATTAACGGGAACATATTGTTGACAAGAAAATATCCGTCTTCTTCAAAGTTGATAACAGCGCCATAACTCATCAGACTGCTGTTATACTTTCCAGCCTTTACTACGAATTCAAATTGTTTCCGATTAAAAGGCTCTCCTTCGCGGTCATTTAAATATAAATACTGTCGTAATTCCGGTCCTATTTTTTCCAATATATAGCGCATCTTTCCTAAAATCGGATAATTTATTAGTACGGAATGCTGATTCTGTTTGCCGTCATGCAGGTACAATCTTAATAGCAAAAAACCAGGGACGACAATAAGAAGCAGCAACAAGACAATTATTCCGATTAATATTGATGTTTCCATTTATCTTACATCCTTCCTGTCATACTAAATATGGCAAATAAACGAATAGGATAATAAACATCCAGATTAAATCTACAAAGTGCCAATAATATTCAAAAACGGTCATTTTTTCATCATACAATGTCAACGGTATATGTTTTCGAATAGATTGTGTGTATAACTGAATCAGCCATCCAAGTCCAAAACAGATATGTGCGGCATGAAATCCAACCAACACATAAAAGGAAGAAAGAAACAGGCTGGATGATATCGTATATCCTTGCGCCCAGTAATGATAAAAATCGTATACTTCTACGATTAAAAATAGAAATCCTAGCAGAAAAGTCACAATAATCCCAAGATGTTGAATCAACTGCTTACTGCTAGTAGCTTTCCGGCTGAAGGTCAGTGTTACGCTACTTGATACTAGAAAAATAGTAGAGAGAATCACTGATTTTGCTTCAAAAAGCTGCGATGGATCAGGACCTGCTTTAGATGGCGTGAACAAGATATACGTAACAAATAAAATCGTAAACATGGTGGCATCGATAACGAGATAACCGAAAAACCCGAGTTTTTTGTCCTTGAATAGCGACTGACGATCCGATTTACTAAATTGTATTTGGCGATAGACTTCTTTTTTAGGGTCACGCCAGGAAAAACAAATGATCAGTACTAAAATAGCTACAGATAAACCACCAGCGATGGTAAGCCACCCGTAAATCATCGCTAAGCTGAATAAGAGCATGCTTCCGGCAATCAAAGCCGGTAAAACTGTATCCGTTGAAACTGGCATGGCACGGGTGTTACTCGTATAGTTCATCGTTTCATTCGTTTCTTTTGCCCGCCCTAAAGGATCTCTTCCTTCCACAACTGGTGAAGGGACAAAGCGGTTTTCCTCCGGTGGTGAGGCAACCGTCCATTCCAGTGTACGGCCATCCCAACAATCCGCTTCTACTCGTTCAGAGGATTTTGCTGTCTGATAAATATTCCAGATAAAGAACAGCATACTGATCCCCATCATAAATGCACCAACAGTGCTTACCGCATTAAATACAAACACATGATCTTCCCAAAGATAGGTGTAGACACGGCGTGGCATGCCTTGCAGTCCAGCAAAATGCATCGGCATGAAAGTAAAATGAAAGCCAATAACAAATAACCAAAAGTGCCATTTCCCTAGTGTTTCATCTAACTTTTTCCCAGTTATTTTAGGATACCAATAATAAATTCCTGAAAATATTCCTAAAATGGTGGCGCCAATGATGACATAGTGAAAATGACCAACTACAAAGTAACTGTCATGAAATTGAAAATCTGCAGCTGGTACAGCAAGCATGACCCCAGTTACTCCGCCAATCACAAAGGATGGAATAAATCCAACAGCAAATAACATCGGGGTGGTAAATTGAATGTTTCCACCACGCATCGTAAACAGCCAGTTAAATATTTTGATGCCAGTTGGAATTGCAATCATCATTGTTGTAATCGCAAAAAAAGTGTTAATCAGTGGGCCGAGTCCGACCGTGAACATATGGTGCACCCAAACCATAAAGCCTAAAAAGCCGATTAAGATAATCGAAAAAATCATCGAACGATAACCGAAAACAGCCTTTTTTGAAAACGTTGAAATCACATCAGAAAAGATTCCAAAAGCAGGCAAAGCAAGCACATACACTTCGGGATGACCAAAGATCCAAAACAAATGCTGCCAATAAACAGGATTTCCCCCGTCTGCATTGAAAAAGGCTGTTCCGAATAATCTGTCAAACATTAATAAAAATAATGCTGCTGATAATGTACTAAAGGCCACGATAATAAGAAAAGAGGTAACCAGTGTACTCCACGTAAACAACGGCATCCGCAATAGCTTCATACCGGGAGTTCTGTTCCGGATGATTGTCACGATCATGTTTATGGCAGTCAGCAGTGTCCCAAGACCTGATATTTGTAAACTGAATACATAAAAATCATTACCAGCACTTGAGGTAAAGCTGTTATCACTTAATGGCGCATATGCTGTCCAGCCTGCATTAGGGGGAGATCCTAGAAAAAAGGAAAGGTTAAAGAGTAGCGCCCCGCTAAAGAACAACCAGAAGCTGAGTGAATTTAATAGTGGAAATGCTAAATCCTTTGCACCAATTTGCAATGGTACAGCAACATTCATCAGACCGATCAGTAAAGGCATTGCCACAAAAAAGATCATCACAGTACCATGAGTAGTAAATAAACCATTGTATTTATCACCCTGAAATACCCAAAAATCTAGCTCTGGTGCTAGCAGTTGCGTCCGAATTAGTAACGCATCCATTCCTCCCCGAAAAAAGAACAACACACCACTGAGTAAATACAACAGCCCGATTTTCCGGTGATCTGTTGTTCGAATATAGCTCCATACCACTCCCCATTTTTGGTGCTTCGAAATTAAATAAATAAGAAAAAAGAATGCAATAATTGACACAATCCAGGCAGCAATCACGTCTGAGGCCTGGTATAAGGTATCATAGGATATTTCGAAATTCATATCGGTCCTTCTTTCTTTCGGGTTCTCCTAGGGAAGGCAGTTACTTTTAGCCTTCATCATTGATGGAGAAACCGACGTAATCTTGGGTTAGTGTTTTCACTTACTACTGGCAAAGGAACAATACTGAAGCCACCGCAGTGCGTATTTTTTGCGCAATAGCAGCAATCTTTAACAATAAGCCTTCGTGAAAATTTATTGGTTGAGCCAATGCTGAAATGCCTGTGCAGATAATACATGTGCTGTGAAACGCATCCGACTGTGTTCAATACCGCAAAATTCTGCGCATTTTCCTTGGTACACGCCTTCCTCCATATCGGCAATAGTCAGGCTGTTTTCCTGATCTGGAAGGACATCAACCTTACCGCCAAGAGACGGAATCCAGAAAGAATGGATCACATCGTTTGATTGAAGATGAAAGACGACTTCCTGATTACTGGGTAGGTACAAATTATTTGTAGACGTTTCTCCATTTTCATAACGGAACTGCCAGCTGTACCGCTCAGCTGTGACCTGAATATGAACCTGGTCTTCCTGCTGTTTTTCTGTTGATACGTACTGATTAGGTGATTGCTGATAAGTGACTATAACGGTTGGAACTGCCAATATGGTTAACAAAATAATTGGCAATATGGTCCATAGCAATTCCAACCGCCTATTATCATCCGGATAGTTATACGTTGAGTGCGCGCTGTTTCCGGCGCGATATTTGCGAATAAAATGTGCGAACAAGCTAAACACAATCAGCAGAACGACAAGCATCAGAAAAAAACTGAAATATATTAAATCGGATTGGGCACTGGCGGTTTTACTCGCAGGATCTAGCACCCTGAGCGAACAGCCGCTTGTTAATAAAGTAGGTAGACAACAGATAAGCACTAGTAAATATTTCATTTGAAAGCTCCTATAATAGTCTCTTCAATACTGTTTTTAACGGCGGCATATCCAAATCGTCATTACCTTCAATAACTTTTTTCCACAGATGCTTGGAATAGGATGCAGCCTGTGACCATTCAATTTTTCCAGGAAGAGGTGCACGATCATCTATTTCCACATTTATAATTACAGGTCGTTTGCTTTTTTTAGCAGCAGTTAAAGCAGCTGCTAATTCCTGTTTATTTCTTACTTGATAGCCCTCGCCTCCAGAAATTTCGGCAAACTGATGATATTGAAACGGTTGTAAATCAGTCTGGTATGGTATGTTTCCTAATTGCTCCTGTTCGTATTTTATCATTGCGATTTTTTCATTGTTCAGTATGATCACTGTAATGGGAAGCTGATATTTTACCGCGGTTAAGAAATCTTGCATCACCATTGAAAATCCACCATCACCACAAATGGCGACCACTTGCCGGTCTGGTTCATTCACTTTTGCGGCAATCGCTCCAGGCAATCCGCAGCCCATTGTTGCTAACCAACTTGACGTTACAAACCGCTGATTGGTGAGTCGAAAAAATCTTGCAGTCCAGGACGTAACATTGCCGACATCGACCGATAAAATCGCGTCATCCTCAATAAAGCTATGTAATTGATCAATAACCTGTGGCCCTTCTAGTGACTTATCTTCGGGTGATTCGGCAGCGATCCCATCAAGATGCTTCCACCAATTTTGCATATTTTTCTGACATGCTTGTAAAAAATTCCGGTTTTCCCTGTAATTAAGCTGTTCATTGAAACCAGTGAGCATATGCTTTGCAGAACAAATAAGCCCAACGTCTACCGGATACCATTTGCCAATACTGCTTGGATTGATATCGATTTGAACAGCGGGTACCTGCTTTGGTAAAAATTCACGATAAGGATAAGAGGTGCCGATTAGTAATAGCAAATCTGTTTCCTGCATGGCCTCATAAGCTGGTTTCGTTCCAATTTGACCGAGATTCCCTAGGTTTAGTGGATGCTCGTCCGGCAACACACCTTTCCCCCTTAGAGAAACAACAACAGGAGCAGCGATTTTTTCTGCGAACTCAATTAATTCACTTCTTGCATCGAGTACGCCTCTGCCGGCTAAAATAACCGGCTTTTCTGCTTGCTCTATCAGTGCAGCAGCATTCTTCAAGCTAGTATGGTCTGGCAGTATATGATATTCACTCGTAACGGTTGAACGTAGTTTTGGTTTGTGGACTTTCGCTTTAAACAAATCATCGGGTACGGTAATCACAGACACACCTTTTTTCTCATATGCCTCTTTGAGGGCCTGCTTCAAAAGAGGTTCCATCTGTTCACCAGAAGTAATACGTCTGTTAAAAACAGCTACATCATCAAATAACCGTTCGAGGTTAACCTCCTGAAAATTTTCTGTTCCTAACAAATCGTGTGATATTTGCCCAGTAATCACTAGCATCGGGGCTTGGTCCTCTTTAGCATCATACATGCCATTCAATAAATGGATGGCACCAGGTCCACCAATCGAAACACAAACACCAATTTGGTTCGAAAGCTTAGCCTCTGCTGATGCCGCAAGTGCTGCAACTTCCTCATGCCGCACCTGTATAAACTGGATCTCATCTTTAGATTTTCTAAATTCTTCGATCAGGTTATTGACCGAGTCACCTGGATAACCGTACACATGGTTAACTTTCCAATCATTTAATATGCTGACCACAGCCTCGGATGCCTTCATCGCCATTACACTCCTATTCTACTAATATTATAAGTACTGTTTACCTCGTTATTGGAGAATTAAACCTTTTTTGGGGTGGGGGCCACTTAGCGCTGTTGTGGTAAGATGTCGTGTTCAAGTAGAAGAAATAGTTGGCTTTTTAAAAAAAACAGGGTGCCCACATCAAATTAGTAAATGGACACCCTGCTGCTTTGATTGACTAAATTGTTTAATCTGGTTTTGTAAACTTTTTGCCATTTCAGCTAATGATTCCGCAGCTTGGGCAAATTCTCCCATCACGCATGCTTGCTCTTCAGTTGCCGCTGAAACACTATTGGCGTGATCGCTAGTATTATGAGAGATGTTTTGGACATTACTAGATTTTACAATGAAATTTTCCAGCCTACTTTTGATAATGTATTTCATATTCTGTATCCCCAACAGTCGAAGTAATTTGACCACTTTCCGTTTGTAACAATTGATCAACATTAGTTCCACTTGATAGCTCGTCAGCTACATTTGCTGTTAATATTTTTTCTTGGTCTGGATTTGTTAGAAATGTACTATCAGGCAGGACAATCACTGCATAACCGTTTTCCTCGAATTTATTGGACGATTGTTTAGGTGAAATCGAGGGGATGTGTATTGGGAATTTTTGGTGAGTTTGAGGGTTGGGGTGGTATCACTTCTAGAGATTTGGCACAAAGGTGTCGCTTACTATTAAAAGTGGGTTGGTTTAGTCGCAAGATTGTCCTACAATAGATATTATTCCTAGTTAGCTCCATAAATTAAGTGACATAGATCCCACGCAAAAACCGAGCCGTTTCTACAAAAACACACATTTTTTCACAAAAACATGAGAAAATTGTCACACGATTATAGAATAAATTACCAGATAAATATATCATAAAGCCTATATCTTTTGTATTATATAAGTAACAAAAATTAGGGGTATGAGGGGATAGGATGAAATCTAATCAGTATCAATTGTTAGAGTCTAGTTGGTTTGTGAAAGGTTATAAATTCGTTAAAGCTCTCCGGGTTTCAACAAGTAAACATGTCATTATACGTGAAAATAGTACGGATGAAAATCAGCGAGGACAAGCATTAGAAAAGGAATTATACGCGCATGGACAACTTTCACTACCGCATGTTTTGCGGCCGGTGGCTGTCATTGAAAATGGCATTGTCTTGGAAGATACGGATGGTATTCCTCTTCATGTAGCTTTTAAGCAGAAAATATTAAATACGGAAGATGCACTGCATATCGTTGTTCAACTCGCACAAACACTTCAAGCGTTTCATCAACAAGATCGGGCCTACCTAACTATTGTTCCAGAGCAAATTATCTTACAACCGAATAATCAGATTAGTATTTTACCACTTCCTAAAGAAATAAATAGTGACCAGAAATACCAGTCGCCGGAGTCGATTCTTCACAAAGGAAAAGCTTTTAATTATAGGGCGGATTTGTATGCATTTGGTATATTATTGTATGAAATATTCACAAATGGTAAGTATCCTTTTGCTGATTTTGAACATCAAAAATGGAAGCACTTACATATATCGGTGCAACCAATAGCTTTAACGAACATGAATCGAATGGTTCCGGCGATGATTAATAATATCGTCATGACATTGTTAGAAAAAGATCCGTTGAACAGGTACCAGTATACGGTAGATCTTGTAAAGGATTTATCTACTTGCTACCAAGAAATCTGTGAAACAGGTAATATACAAGCATTTCCGCTATCGCTAACATCAAATAATGGTGAATTTGCAATAAGCGCTCAGTTTTACGGAAGGGAAAAGGAAATAAAAGAGCTTTATGATATATTTCAACGTGCTGCATTCGGTGCGACAGAGCTAGTTTTTATTAATGGGCCAGCAGGTATCGGGAAAACGACGTTGGTGCAGGAACAATTCAAGGGGTTAATTCAAAACCGTGCGTATTTTATTTCGGGGAAGTTTGATCAAGTTCGACAAAACATTCCATACCAAGCACTAGTAAAGGCATTTAAGAAAGTAATTCAAGAAATTTTGATGAAGCCGAACGATCAAGTAGAAGAATGGCGGATGGCTATTCAAAAGGCAATCGGGAGAAATGGAAAAATTATTACCGATGTGATTCCTGAATTAACCGATCTTATTGGTGAACAACCTCATGTTGAATCATTGTCATCTGGAAAGCTTAAAAACCGCTTTGTCCAAGTGTTTCGCAATTTCGTCATGGTGTTCGCTACCGTGAACCAACCATTAGTATTGTTTCTTGATGAAATCCAGTGGGCTGATGATGCGACACTGGATTTACTAGATTCGCTGTTAGCTGATCCAATGAGTAAGCGGTTCTTCGTAATCGCTTCAGTAAGGCAAGAGGGAGACATGGTTTCTGCTGCTTTACAAACTTGCTACGACAAGATGGAAAAGGCTGGTCAAAAGTATGATGTGTTGACATTATCGAATCTCTTAGTGGATGATGTAGCGCAGCTCGTTGCTGACTCCCTTCACAGTGATGAAGATGAGTGTTTCGGGTTAGCTCAATTGATTTTTCGCAAAACAGCAGGGAATCCATTTTACGTAAAGCAGTTACTACAGTTGATGGAAACCGAGTGTTGGCTAACGTTTGATAAACAAAAAAGAAAATGGTCTTGGAATGAGCAAGAAATTGAGGGAATTGCGGATAAAGATTATATCGTTGCGCACATGGTCGATAAACTTAATCGACTACCTAAGCATGTGTTTGAAATGTTAAAGGTAGCAGCTTGCTTTGGTACCGAATTTTATCAAGATGATCTTCATCGATTTTCTACATTATCGACAACAGAAGTGAATGCAGGATTAATATTAGCTCAAGCAGAAGGACTCGTTCTTGGACCAGATAAAGCTAATGGTAAAAAGCGGTCTACATTTTTCCATGATCATATTCGTGAGATGGCTTATTCGCTTCTAAAAGAAGAGCAAAAAAAGCAGTTGCATTTGCGAATAGGTAGGTTTTTAAATGAAATAAATCAAACGGATGCGGTGCTTTATAAGGTTGTCTATCATTATAACAAAGGTAAAGATTTAATAGATGTACAAGAAAAGGAAAAGTTATTACTTTTAAATGAGCATGCTGGAAACTGTGCGAAAAAGACAGTGGCCTATCAAAAGGCTGCCGAATACTATCGGGAGGCAGTTAGTTATTTAGACGATAAAAAGTGGGTGCGTGATTTTAGCTTTTGTTTTAACTTATATCTTGAACTAGCGGATGTTGAATATCTGTGTGGAAATAATCGCCAAAGCGAATGTCTTCACGATTACTTGCTGAAAGTTAGCCAAGATTGGGAGTCAATTGCACGTGTCTATAGTCGGAAAATTTCTGTAGCGAATAGCCAAGGGAATTTTATTAAGGCAATCGAAATAGGGCTTAGCTGTTTAAATACTGCGGGTCTAAATCTGGCAATGCATCCTGATAAGATTGAGGTTCGTCGCGCATTAACAGACATGCGTGAACAGTTTCCAAAAGGATTTGAAACATTACGTGATCTTCCAGATGTAAGGAATCGAGAGGTAGCTATGGCTATGGACTTGTTGTATCAGCTCTTGATACCTTCTTATTATCAAAATCGTGATCTACACGTTCTCCTTCTCCATAAGTTCATCGAGCTTACCCTAGCGTATGGAAAGGTGAACATTGCCCCTGCGGTGTATGTAAACTATGGTATCCTTCTCTGTACTGCATTAAACCAGGTAGAGAGAGGGTACCGTATCGGTCAATTAGCAGTTAGCTTGGCTGAGGATTCTTGCATGCCGTCGATCCTATCTAAAGTATATGTGTTGTTTGGTGGAGGGGTTTGTCAATGGTACGGGCATGGAGAGAATGGTTTGCCGTATGTGAAAAAAGCGCTCAAACATGCCTTAAATGTTGGTGATTATGTGTTTGCGAGTAACGCATTAGCGATGCATATGAGTGCTGTATATATGTATGAAACATTAGATAATATCACCGCTGCGAGCAAACAATCGATGGTGAGATTAGAGCAAATTAATGATTCCTACAATAAGCTACAAGCCAGTGCATATATTCAATTTGCACGTTGCTTGCAAGGTCTTACAGACGATTCACTTACATTAGAAAATGGGGATTTTAATGAAGCGGAGTGGGTGAAAGAGATATCAGCTAACGGGAGGGGCCAATACGGCATGTTTCAGTATTATACGTATAAAACACAAATTGCTTTTATCCATGAGCACTATACCGAAGCTACTGATTTTGCTAGTCAAGCTGAAGATAATATTGAAAATATGCAATACTTCACACACTATCCCGAGTTTTTGTTTTATAAATCATTGGCGAGCGCACAGTCTCAGAAACAACATGAAGATTGTAAACAATTGTTACGGGAAATGGCTAAAGTATTACGGCAATTTTCGATATGGAGAAAAGATAACAAAAATGCATTCGAACATAAAGAGTGGCTTTTGCGTGCAGAATATGCAAGGATAGAACACTTTTATGAAAAAGCTGCATGCCTTTATGAACAAGCGATTAAATCAGCTGAAACTAGTGGTTATGGAAGGAATGTTGCGATTGCTCACGAATTAACAGCTAAATTTTATTTAGCTGTTGGAAGGGATCGGCTTGCAAAATTTCATTTCCAACAAGCAGTCAATCACTACAAAGAATGGGGAGCAACGCTAAAAGTAAAATTAATTCGTCAAGCGTATCCAGCATTTTGTAATGAGGAGCAAGTACAAACATCACGATTGGAAGCAGACACGTTAAACGATGACCAACAAACAGATCTAGAAAGTATCGTGAGGATTTCGGAGACGTTATCAGATGAAGTGAATAACGAAAAGCTATTAAAAGAATGGCTTTGTACGATAAAACAAAGATCATTAGCAGAGCGGGCAATTTTTTTCACAGTCGAAGACAAAGAGATCTATATCACGTCGATTGTAACAGGATCAAATGAATGCACGATCATAAATGAATCGTTAGAAAATGCCTTAAACGTTCCCCGTGAACTGATTAGGTATGTGTCACGAAGTCAGCGAATTGTACAGGTCGATAATATGACGGAAGATGAAGTTTATAAACATTTGTCTTATGTAAAAAGGCATAAGCCCAAATCAGCACTTTGTCTTCCGATATCGGTTCAAGGACAAATTAAAGGCATCTTGTATTTGGAAAATCATTGGATCGCAGGATTATTTACAAAAGAGCAGGTAGATACGGTAAAACACCTTGGTACACAGATGATTATCAGCTATAGTCTTTTGCAAGTACTTAATCCTAGTCAGCATGAACCGCATACCAAGCATGCGGAAGATACAGCAGATATGATGTTATTCGATGAGTTAACAGAAAGAGAAATCGAAGTGCTTAATTTAATGGCAGCAGGTAACTCCAATCAAGAAATTGCCCGCAAGCTAGGATTAAAAGAAGGGACGGTTAAAGTGCACAATCATAACATCTTTACAAAATTAGGTGTTAACCGTCGCACGAAAGCAGTGTTTAAAGCGAAGGAATTGCGGTTGCTTTATAGTGGGTGAATGAAGAGAGTCCTTTTTGGGGGCTCTTTTTTTGTGCTTCTGGATCGATATGTGTGAGTGGTTCTATATGAGTGCGTGCGTTTTGCCGCGGGGAGATTGGTAGGTGGAACTATAGCAGGAGAGCGTCATTGCGGTGGTGAAAAAACGTCTGGGCATGTCGATCGGACATATTATTCAGGAAAAGGAGAGAGGACCTGTCTGAATAGAATCTAAATGGCTATGTTTTTCAGGGGGATCGAGGTAACGGTAGCAGGAGAAATCGTAGAACCTAATGAAGTAGGTGCTTATCAAGTGACGTTAATAGAAGGGGAAAATGAAATCAAAGTAGCTGCAACAGAAAATGGCAAGTACGATATAAAGCTGGTCAAAGGTCAGAATACAATTGTATTTTAAGTAGGTGACACAGTTGGTAATCAAGCGAAAAAAGAGATGAGAGTTACATCTTTCTTATAAAAAGTTGTTCAAAAAGCACCTTCTGAAACGCGCAATTTAAGTGAGTAGTTAGCCTCTTGACAGGTAGGAGTTTCTTATCTGTCGAGGGGCTTTTTTTAGTACGGCTGATTTCTACGAAGTCTAAAAAACAACCAACTTTACCAAAAGAACCTCTAGTAAGGAATATTCACCATCTTTGAGAAATATGGAACTAACGCCAGCGCCTAATGCCTTTTTTTAGCCAGCCACTATCCGGAAAGCACTTTTTGTCGCTATTTCTGTTTAGAAATGTGGAAAAAATCAAAAAAATCGGAATAAATTAGTCTATCTATAACTTTTGGTATATGGATTATTACTTTTGGTTTGATATAAATAGTTCAAAGAGGAACAGCGCGAATTCGATGAGTTGGACGTTCATGGATTTTGTAGTAGAAGGCAACATGCTTTGGATGTTTAGCTCAGATTTAACGAAGTAGCAAGACAACAAGGGTGATGCCTCCTAACCCATATCAATGGAGGCACTCGGTCATGCTGTGGGCTGGAAATATTCCTGACCTTAGCGCTAGTCGGCGATAGCATGATGTGAGGGTGGGTTCGATGCCCGTGATTTTACATACGGATTAATCGCCGTTCAAGAACGGCGGGGTCATCGTATTAAATTGTTAATGAAATAGTACCTGGAAGGTATTGTTTCATTAGCGATTTAGTGGAAGGGGGAGGAAGCAATGGGGAAAATTAAGAAAGCAATTATTCCGGCGGCAGGCCTTGGAACGAGATTTTTGCCAACAACCAAGGCGATGCCTAAAGAAATGCTTCCAATCATAGATAAACCAACGATTCAATACATAGTGGAAGAGGCAGTGGAATCAGGAATTGAGGATATTATAATCGTTACTGGAAACGGAAAACGAATGATAGAAGACCATTTTGATCATGTGCCTGATTTAGAAAGACATCTTGCAGAAAAAGGGAAGTTAGATTTATTAGCAAAAGTAGATCATGCGTCCACTTTTGCAGACATGCATTTTATTAGACAAAAGCAGCCCAATGGACTCGGACATGCAATTTGGTGTGCTAGGAATTTTATCGGTAATGAGCCTTTCGCTGTTTTATTACCCGATACTATTGTGGATCACGACATTCCTTGTTTAAAACAATTAATCGAGCAATACGAAGAAACAGGTGCATCGGTTATTGGCGTGCAGCAAGTTGCTGATCATAAAACACATCGTTCCGGAATTGTTCAACCTGCAAGCAGAGAAGGGAAGCTTTATCAAATCGCAGCATGCTTAGAAAAACCTGCTTCTCGCGCGGCTTCTTCTGATTTAGCGCTGATGGGCCGTTATATTTTCACACCTGAGTTATTCCAATTCTTAAATGTTGATGGAGATTTTCAACTAGCGAAAGCAATAGATCAATTAAAACGAGTGAAAGATGTTCGTGCTTATGAATATGAGGGCAAAAGCTATGATGTTGGGGATGCTTTAGGATTCGTTAAGACAACTTTAGCATTTGCATTGAACAGTAGTGAATTTGGGTCACAGGTAGAGGAAATGATGATCCATCTACTTGATGAAAAATTAGAAACTTATGCATAAATTAAAATTTTTCTTTTCGTGGAAAGGGTGTGATTGTAATGTTACTCCGAAAAATTAAAAGATTCCTTCATATCCCTTTTCGTAAAAAACTGTTATATATAGAAGCCTATTTTAATCTTGCAAGAGCGAGAATATTAAAAGCTATGCCGTTTTCTAGGGTATCTCGCTTGTTGGGCGAGGAATGGTTGGAGACAGCGCAAGAGGATAGCGAAGATTTATCTATAAAAAGAGATGTGGCAAAAGCAATTACAACCATTAGCAAATACACGATTTGGGAAAGTGCTTGTCTTGTACAAGCAATCGCCGCGATGAAAATGCTAGAGCGGCGTAACATTGAAAGTACACTCTACATGGGTACGGCGAAAGATGATGCTGGCAAACTAATTGCACATGCCTGGTTACGAAGTGGTACGGCGTATATTAGTGGCGGTAAAATCATGCATAATTTTACGGTTGTACGTGTTTTCGCCAAATTGCTCGAAAAGTAAACTTGTTGCGTGAGGGGGGGATATATATGGGTGCTATTACAGGCATTTATCAGGTTAATCAACAGCCTGTATCAGACGAAAACATCACACAGATGATGGATGCACTAAGTAAATATCCTGCAGATGATATCCGGATATATAAGCAAGATAACCTGTTTTTAGGCTGTCTCGCACAATGGATCACACCGGAGTCAATTGGAGAACCTCTGCCGTATGTAGATAATGAAAGACAGCTAGCGATTACTGCTGATGCGATGCTTGATAATCGTCAGGCATTATATGAGTTGCTACAAATACCGAAAGATAAAAGAAAGACTATACCCGATAGTCAACTGATCTTGTTAGCGTATTGTAAGTGGGGAGAAGAAGCACCTAAATATTTAGTTGGTGATTTTGCTTTCATGGTCTGGGATCAGAAAAAACAGCAGCTATTTGGTGCGAGGGATGCCTCCGGCTATCGAACCCTTTATTATGTGCGTGACCAAGAGAGATTTGCGTTTAGTACAACGATCGAAGCCCTACTGTCGTTATCAAATGTACAGTCGCAATTAAATGAACAATGGTTGGCAGAGCACTTAGCCATATCAGGACTAATTGATACGGTTGATGCTCGTTTAACACCTTATCAAAATATTGAACAAGTACCTCCCTTTCATTCGGTCACGATTACGAGTGAAACTTGCAGGTTAACAAAATACGGTAGCTTCTCTTCTGGAAAGCAAATCAAACTAAAAAATGATCAAGCGTATGTGGAAGCATTTCAAGATATCTTTCAGGATGCTGTCGATGTTCGATTACGCACGCATCGTAATGTTGGTGCACAGCTTAGTGGCGGTTTGGATTCTGGAGCGGTTGCTGGGTTTGCAGCCAAACGGCTTCAAGAACAAGGCAAACAACTACATACGTATAGTTATATACCACCTGCTGATTTTAAAGATTATACTTCTAGCTCATTTGTTGCTAACGAAAGTGAGTATATTCAAGCGACAGTAGACAAGATTGGCGGTATAAGCACACATTACCTGGATTTTCCAGGAAAAGATGCATACTCGGAAATAGATGCAACAACAGCTGCGATGGAAATGCCTTATAAATTTTTTGAAAACTCAATTTGGCTAACAGGAATGTTCGAAAAAGCACAGGAGCAAGATGTTGGTATTTTACTTAATGGGGATCGAGGCAATTTTACCATTTCTTGGGGAGCGGCGCTCGATTATTATGCGTCACTTCTGAAAAAGTTACGGTTAATCAAGCTTTACCAAGAACTTACCGCGTATAGTCAAAAAGTTGGTGGTTCTCGGAAGCAAAGATTATCAATTATTGCAAAAAATAGTCTCCCATTTCTTGACATGCACAGACGAGAGACGGAAACAATGCCAATGCTAATTAACACTTCATTTGCCAAACGAACAGCTGTATTTGATAAGCTTGATCGCTTTGGCATTGACGAGCATGGCTGGTTTCCGGATGATAGCAATCGGGATGGGCGGGAACTGATATATGAAGACATCTCACCTTGGAATTGCGGGAACACACTTTCCTGTAAATTATCGCTACAGTATGGCGTTTTGAAACGTGATCCGACCAATGACATTCGTGTCGTAAGTTTTTGTTTAGCTTTACCAGCCAATCAATTCGTCCAAAAAGGGTTAGACCGCGCGTTAATTCGACGAGCAACGGAGCATGTATTGCCAGATAAAGTGCGGTTAAATCAACGTGTTCGCGGTTTTCAAGGCGTCGATACGGTCTACCGGATGCGCACACATTGGGAAGCTTTTATACAAGAAGCAACGCAACTAATTTCTGATGAGCGCATGCAACAATATCTTGATACCAATGTATTGAAACGTGCTGTTGAGAAAATGAAGCAAGGCCCGAAAGCAGAATATGCAACAGATGTTGATTTTAAGTTGTTAATGCGGGCGCTGATTGTATATCGATTTGTTCAAATATTTAATTGAAAGTAGAAGGTTTTAAGGAGGTGATATGATGAATAAACAATGGAGCAAGCCTGAGCTTGAAGTACTAGACGTTAAAATGACAATGGCGGGAGCTAGCGGTAACCAGTTGGATGCTGATTTCTCTGCTGGAGCAAATTTTGACGATTTGACTTTTAGCTAAGGTAGCGTGCAATTGTATGATTACATTGGAATTGTTTCGTCGGATATGTTACATATCGCGGTGAGATAGGTTACGGAAATAAGGTCCTTATACATTACGTATAATGGGCCATTATTTTCGTAAAAGGTTATTCGATGGGGGGACACGTACGAGATGATAAAAACGAGAGAAAAGTTAACTTACCGAGCGTTTGGGTTTAATATGATCAGTTCTTTTTCTTTACCAGAAATACCGGAAACTCCTGTGCTGGAAGCGGAAGCAGATATTATTATAGACCGGACGGAAGCTGATTTAGTTAGCATGTGGGAAGAAAAATCACAACCAGGTAGTTATTTTGTCGTTGAAGATAATTGGGTGTTGTTCCATGTACCTGAAACGGCCGCTTTTTTAATTAAGAATGGCAATCATATTGCTGTTTCTCCAATCAATGAAAACAAACAAGATCATATGAGGCTTTATCTGCTTGGCACGTGTATGGGTGTTATGTTGATGCAGCGGAATATTATCCCGCTACATGGTAGTGCAATTGCGATTAACGGAAAAGCGTATGCGGTTGTTGGGGACTCCGGTGCCGGAAAATCAACGCTTGCACGAGCTTTTTTGAAAAGGGAGTATCAATTGTTAAGTGATGATATTATTCCTGTCACATTCACAGCTGATGGTCAGCCAATGTTAACGCCGGCATATCCACATCAAAAGCTATGGTTAGAATCATTAAATGAATTTGGTCAGGATGCGAGTGAGCTCAAGCCGATTGTTTTTCGGGACACAAAGTTCGCTGTACCAGTTACCGAGCAATTCGAAACAAACGTGCTACCTTTGGCGGCGGTTTTTGAATTAGTAAAGACGGACAAGAATGAGGTAAGGGTGCAACCGATTGACGGGCTCTATCAGTTTCATATGTTGTTCAAGCATACGTATCGAAATCAATTAATTGCTCGTTCAGGATTACTAGATTGGCATTTTCAAACCTGTGTGAAGATGGCTAGTCATATTGGTGTTTATCAACTGCAGCGTCCAATAACACGGTTTACCGCTGATGAGCTTGCGGAAATAATTTTATCTACAATCGAAAGGGGAATAATCAAATCATGAGTAAGGTACAAAGTATATCTACAGAACAAATCGTTAGTCAAGTGGAAGGTAACATTGTAAGTAATATGAATGGAGAAAAGGTAATGCTTAGTGTGCAAAATGGTAAGTATTATAACCTTGGGGAGCTAGGTGGCGAGATTTGGGACCAGCTGGAGAAACCAATTACGATCGAAGCTTTGGTAACGGAGTTAATGAAGCAATATCAAGTAGAAAGAGTGCAATGTGAGCAACATACAATTGAATTTGTTTGTCAGTTAATCGCAGAAGGTATCGTACGTGTTCATGAATAATAGCAAAAAATTAGGATCCAAGCATGGGAGGTGATACCGAATGAAATATATATTTTACTTTTTTAAACAGCTACATGAATTTGCCGGAAAAAAACTATATATCAATGTGCTTGCGATGATGGGGACCGGTTTATTAGACGGAATTGCGATATTGTTGCTTATACCGATGATTAGCTTAAGCGGTATTGTCGATATGAATGCTGCTGAACTGCCGTTTGGAAGCCTTTTTACTATCTTTGATTCACTCCCAACTACATACGCTCTATTACTTATTCTGTCTATCTATATATGTATAGCTGTTGGGCAAAATCTATTACATCGTCATATAACAGTACGAAATACGATTATTCAACAAGGATTTTTGCGCTATTTACAAATCCAAACGTACACATCCTTACTGAAAGCAAATTGGAGCTTCTTTAGAAAAACGAGAAAATCTGATTTAATCCATATATTATCTGCTGAAATTGCCCGTACGAACGCAGGTACACAAGCTTTCTTAAAGCTATTAGCATCGTTTATCCTGACGACCTTGCAAATTATCCTCGCCTTTTTTCTGTCACCTACGATTACTTCTTTTGTCTTGTTATGTGGGCTCGTGCTGATTTTTATGAACCGGAATTACTTGAAACGCTCGTTGCAGCTAGGGAATCGCAATGTAGAACTCGGCAAAGCATATTTAGCTGGCATAACCGATCAAATAAACGGGATTAAAGATATTAAAAGTAATAGTTTAGAAGCGCCGAGGTTAGGTTGGTATCATTCGATTACGAAACAAATGAAAGAACAACATGTCGATTTTATAAAATTAAAAACGACGACACAAGCAATTTACAAAATTGCATCTGCAGTATTTATCGCTGTCTTTGTGTTTGCGGCTATTCAACTATTTGCTGCTCAGGTAGCACAATTGACGATCATTATCGTAATTTTCTCGAGGTTGTGGCCACAGGTTACTGGTATTCAGAACTCGATGGAGCAAATCGCGATGACGATTCCATCCCTCCAGGCTGTGCAAGCTTTACAATACCAAACAGAAGAAGAACTGGAATTCGCTACTGATAGCGATGAACTTATAGAACCTGTTCAAATTAACGATGGGATAAGATGTGTAAATACGACGTTCCGCTATGACAGTGAGAAGTCGGTATATGCGTTGAAGGATACTAATATTTTCATACCTGCAAATCAGATTACTGCAATTGCCGGAAAATCTGGTGCTGGAAAAAGTACACTCGTTGACTTATTGATGGGTCTTAATCGTCCAGAGACAGGAAGTGTAACAATAGACGGTGAGCCCCTTGCGGGTGACAAAATACGAGCATTACGAAACGCATTAAGCTATGTTCCGCAGGATCCATTTTTGTTTAATACATCAATAAGAGAAAATATGTTACTAGTCGCACCAGAAGCGAGTGAAGTGCAAATTTGGGAAGCGATTGAATTCGCATCTGCTGCAGATTTTGTGCGCAATTTAGCGGAAAATCTCGATACAGTAATCGGTGATCGTGGTATAAAATTGTCGGGTGGAGAGCGGCAACGGCTCGTGTTAGCACGAGCAATTTTGCGAAAGCCATCCGTGCTTGTATTAGATGAAGCGACGAGTTCGCTAGATACGGAGAATGAGAGAATCATCCAACAAGCAATTGATCGCTTAAAAGGAAAAATGACGATTATTATTATTGCGCATCGTTTATCTACAATTAAAAATGCCGATCAAGTTATTGTCTTGGAGAATGGGCAAGTGATCCAACAAGGTGGATTTCAACAGCTTTCCATGCAAACGAATGGATTGTTTAGTAAGCTCGTTAATCAAGCGTAGATTAGTGATTAAAGTGCAATAAATAACGGACAATGGAGGGGATAGGAATGAGTGCGATTGCCGGTATTCTTCAAATCGATAACCAACCGATTTCCTCAAGTAACGTATCGCTGATGATGAGTGCATTACGTGAATTTCCAGCAGATGATGTGCAAATCTGGGAACAGGGACCTGTGTTTTTCGGTTGTCATGCACAGTGGATTACACCGGAATCAATTGGAGAACCGTTGCCATATTATGATAGCGAAAGAAAATTATTGATTACAGCGGATGCGCTCATCGATAATCGCAAAGAGCTGTTTGAACAGTTGCACATACAAAAAGACAGGCAGAAGAATATGCCTGACAGCCAGCTCATTCTCTTGGCGTATTGCAAGTGGGGAGCGGATGTTCCAGGGTACTTAGTTGGTGATTTTGCATTTATGATCTGGGATGAGCAGCGTCAGGAGTTGTTCGGAGCAAGGGATTTCTCTGGCATGCGGACGCTTTATTATTACCAGGATGATAACCGCTTCTGTTTTTGTACGACAATCGAAGCACTGGTTCGTTTGCCTTATGTAAGAAAACAGTTGAATGAGGAATGGCTTGCCGAGCATTTAGCCATTGCGGACATGGTTGACGCGATAAATCCAACAATTACAGTCATGCAAGATATAAAGCAGCTTCCTCCGAACCACTCAATAATCGCGAGCAGGGAAAAAATAATGATTAGAAAATATACAGCCCTAGATTTAAGTAAGAAGATTAAGTTTAAACAGGAGCAAGACTATGTAGCAGCATTTCAAGACGTATTTCAACGCGCAGTGAACGATCGCCTACGAACGACTGGTCAAGTAGGTGTGCAACTGAGTGGTGGACTAGATTCGGGTGCTATTGTAGGCTATGCAGCAAATGTATTGAAAAAAGATAATAAAGCATTACATACATATACGTATGTCCCAGAGCACGATTTTGTTGACTGGACCCCGAGCCACAGAATGGCAGATGAAAGCTCGGTGATTGAAGGCATCGTTGACCATGTAGGAAATATAAATGCGAATTACTTAAGTTTTCAGGGTATAAGCCCATATACAGAAATGGACGAATGGCTCGATATTATGGAAATGCCATACAAATTTTTTGAGAATTCGTTTTGGTTGAAAGGTATTTATGAAGCAGCCAAAAATGAAAAGGTCACGATGATGTTAAATGGGGCAAGAGGAAATTTTACAATCTCATGGGGGTCTGCATTGGAGCATTATAGTAAGTTACTTAGGAAGATGAAATGGTTCCGACTGTACCGAGAACTACCTCTATATAGTAACAACATGCATGTATCACAAAAACGCGTCCTTTCTGTAATTAGCAGAAAGGCTTTTCCATTTCTACGTCAATCACAGCAAAACTATCATCTCCCAGCGTTAATTAATGAAAGTTTTGGACGGGACATGAACGTGTACGAGAAAATAGCAGCACAAGATGAAAATATTTTGGATACAAGCCCATTGAGCTCTAGTGAGGTTAGAAGGCAGCATTTCCAACGTGCTTATGTGTGGAATGCAACAGGTACATCTGCCACAAAGTTATCATTACGTTATAAAATGTGGAATCGTGATCCTACCAATGACAGTCGAGTCATCCAGTATTGCTTATCGATTCCAGAGAACCAGTTCGTCAAAAATGGGCAAGATCGTGCATTAGTCAGGCGTTCAACTGCAGGATATTTGCCAGATCACGTCCGGTTGAATCAAAAAATACGCGGTGTTCAGGGTGCGGATTGGGTTCATCGCATGGCTGCCGTGTGGGATCAATTTTTACAAGAACTAGATCAATTAGTAGGAGATCCTGTAATTTGTCCGTATCTAAACATAGAGTTGATCCAGTCTTTTATAGAGGAAGCGAGGGATGGGCCAAAACCGGAATATGCATTTCACCCTGCTTTGCGTGTCCTAATGCGTGCTTTAATCGTATATCGCTATGTTAAGAAATTATGTGAGAATAAAGGAGGTGATACATATGAAGAAATGGCAACAGCCGGTGTTAGAGGTACTTGACGTGAAGCAGACAATGATGGGACCTGGGACAGCTAATGTGGACTTCCTCTGGAGTGATGAAGACGAGTCGGTTGAGCTTCACTATAGCTAACAAGAGGAAGTGTTAGATACTTGGCCCTTATGCATTGGTATAAGGGTCTAAACATTACAATTTAGGATATTCCTGATACATCGAAATTTATGGATATATTAATCAATTTCCTAATAATGATTTTACGTCGTGTTCAGGCAACAAGTTTTGGATAAGGCTTTAAGCTAACAATGAAATTGATTCAAATAGCATGATTTACTTGTAGAGCGATAGGGGGTGAGTGGCAGTGGAATGGCAAGTGGAATATGAAAAGTGGAAGCAATTTGAAGGGCTGGACCAGGAGTTAAGAAGGCAATTGGATGAGATGGAGCGTGTTTGCAGGCAATTAGTCAATTGCTTCTCGGACGAATTGAAATTTGGGTTGGATGGAATGCATGGTAAGCTTGGACCGGGGCCCAATCGTATTAATAAATATAATGTAAGAAAGGTAGCAGAGGGGCTAGCTCAATACATGAAAGAAAAAAGTATTTATGATCGTGTGCGTGGCGTCGTTATTGCTTATGATTCTCAAAATCAGTCAGCAGAATTTGCTTTAGAAGCTGCTAAAACAATAGGCTTGCACGGTATTCCTATTTATTTCTTTGATCAGTCGTCTCCGATTCCAGTGCTGTCTTTTGCGACACGCTATCTAAATGCGTATGCCGGAATCGTGTTTACGACTAATAACGATTTAGCAGACTATCTAGAGGTTAAAGTGTATGGGGCAGACGGAGCACAACTTCGTACAAAAGAAGCAACTAAATTAATGGAACAGGTGGATAAGATTCAAAATGCTCTGGATGTAGAAGTAGCAAATGTACCGGAGTTAACCTTGATCAATTTAATTACTAGTTTAGGAGACGAAGTTGACCAGGCATATTTGGCAGAACTCCAAAAAATAGTTGTAAATCCAGCTGTTATCAGTGAAAACGATTTGTGCATTGTTTATACGTCATCAAATGGAAGTACGAAGAAGCTGATTAAACCTGCTCTTTCATCAATTGGTTTTATCAACATACACGAATATGAAGAAGCCTCAGTGTCAGATGCTAGCTTTTCATCTATTTCTAGTAATAGTGCGTTAGTTAAGTATATGGCAGGCTATGGTAACGAGGTAAGAGCTGATATGTTACTTATGATTGCTCCTGAGGGTGGTCGATTGCGTGTTGCTATTAAAGATGGCAGTAGTGAATATCAACTCTTGTCTAGCAATCAATTAGCGGTTCTGATTTTACACTATATAATCTCACAAATGCAAACCAAAGGTGAACTGCCGAGGCATGGAACAATCGTAAAAACCTTGGTCACTTCTGAACTGGGCAGGGAAATTGCTCTTACGTTTGGCTTAAAAACCATTGATACTTTGAATGGATTTAAGTATATAGGGGAGAAAGTAAACGAGTTAGCGCACGCTACTGAGCATCGTTTTCTATTTGGATATGATGCGTGTAATGGGTATCTAATCAGTGATTTTGTGCGTGACCAGGATGGGATGCAAGCGGCGATATTGATCGCAGAAGTTGCGGCCTTTTATAAATCAAAAGATATGACGTTATACGATGCACAGCTAGAGCTATTTGATACGTACGGCTATTTTCTTGAAGACGTTGCGACATTTGTACCAGGTGAACAGGACCAAAAAACATACATGGATGAAGTTTATCGGTATTTCCGGGTAGCTAATGAGCAGGCAAAACTAGCTAATCAGCTAATTAGTGAGGTAGAAGATTATCGAGCGAGGGAAAGAATTTTTGTGCAAAAACGGAAATCAGAATCTATTCAACTGCCAATGGCCAATATATTGAAAGTAAAGTTATTGAATGAATCATGGTTTTGTATTGTGGAATCAGATGAAGAAGCAGCACTTTGTATTTATCTTGGGGTGAAAGCAACAGGCCGTTTTGAAGGTGAAAGAATGTTGAGCGAATTACGAGATAACGTTATCGATTGCTTAAAGCAATTTCAGAAAGTGACTGTCTGATAGATAAAGAGAACAAAAAGGCTTGAAGATTGTTGAGAGAAGTGAGCAGTATTGTTAAATCAAAAACGACTTTTTATAGTATCTGCAAGTGTAACGGCGATTATATTCGTCGTTATTTTTTTATTTTCAAGTATGCCATATCAGCAACAGGATATAAAGCCACTGTTGAGAAAATTAGTAGATTTCTCTGACCATCCATTGCCGGAATTTACAATGACATACAATAGCCAAGTCGTTTCTACTCGTGCGCCATATGCATTTATCGAATTTGCATTAAGAAAAATTGGGCATAGTGTTGGCTATTTTTTACTAACGCTGCTTTGCTTTTTGACCCTTCGTCTAAGAAAAATAACACATAAAAAAACACTTTTAATAAGCGGAATCTTCGCATTTGTAATTGCCTACTTGGATGAATTTCATCAGACATTTATTCCAGGAAGAACAGGCCAATTCATTGATGTAGTTGTTGCTGATGGTTTTGGAATCATGCTGGCTTTTATCGTTATCAGTGTTTTTGAGCCTCTCTATGCCAGAAATAATAAAATGTTGAAATAAGAGATATACAACCATTTATGATCGCATCTTTCCATTTTGCTGGTCTTTTTTATGTTTTGGTAAATTAATCAATTCCCATTACTGCTTTTATACCATTTCCAATCAACAATTTCTGAAAAAAGCTATGAAATTGACTCAAATGAAAGGAGAATGAGTAATGCCGTTAATTCAAATGAAGGAAGTGTTTTCGCCATTAAAGCTATTCGGGATAAAGTTATTTTTTAGTATTTCAGATGGGAATTACTATATCAAAGTAAGGAATAAGCATAGGAGAAAGCTTAATAGTGAAAGAAGTGATCATAATCAAGCTTCCTAACTCGGAATTGATTAAACAGAGGGTTGTGAAGAAGGTGCCAGCAAGGAGTTCGTCCCAAGGAGATGAGAGTAGTGAAAGGAACATACAACGTCTTGATTGCAGAGCCGCAAACACTTTTTTGTGAAATGCTTGCAAGCTTTGTTATGAAAATGGAAGAATTCCAGGTTCTTGCACATGTGAGCAATGGTAAGGAAATTATTGCATATATAGAAACGGGAGAAATACTGCCTGATTTATGTTTGATTGATATGCAGCTTCCAGAGGATAGTGGCCTTGAGTATGCGAAATGGATTAAAAAGAATTACCCCAATACGAAGGTTATCATGCTCACTGAAATGCAAAGTCACCCCCAGCTTGAACGAGGCATCATTGTCGGAATAGATGGATATATATTGAAAGAGTCCAGCCTCGATCAATTTAAATACGTATTGTTATTAGCAATGGATGATCAATTTGTTGTCCCAAAGTACTTTATAAATAAATTTTCTGAAAGGCTATCGGAGCTTCATAAAATAGAAAGGGAAGACTCTTTGGCATTTATAGAAGGAAAGCTTCAACAGAAGGAACTTAGTGAAAAAGAACTAAAGCTCATTCAATATATTAACCGAGGATGGACGAATAAATTAATCGCTGAAGAATTAGATATTACTAGAGGCACAGTTAAGAACTATATTTCCATGCTGTACAAAAAAATGGATATTAGTAATCGTGATCAGTTAAGGAAGTTACTAGAACAGAAGACTAGTTAAGGAAGTATATTTCTATCGATTACCGCCATCATATTCAGCTACGGTATATAAAGCCATGATCCAATTTGAGTGGGTCATGGCTTTTTTTATAGTGTCTTCGGGTTATAAGTGTGTAAATAAAAAGGGGGAAGGAATGTTGGTGAAACGCTTGTTTGTCTATTTAGCACTTGTAAATATGATTGATGGTGCATTAACGGTATATGGCTTGAGCAATTCGTTCATAGAAGAATCAAATCCAATTATGAATCATGTATACGAACAAAGCCCTGTATTTTTTATTGTATTAAAAGCGTTGTTATCTGCTTTTCTACTTGTATTTATTTTCATTGATAAAATTCCAAGAACAAATGGGGCAAAATCACTAACATATATTGCATCCTTCATGTACACCCTTACGCTCGTGATTCATTGTCTATGGTTGTGGAAGCTTCCCGGTTTATAAAGGATTATGTCGAATTTAGTTTGGTAAAGCGCCAAATGGATACCAAGGATTTGAGCTCATAAAAAACGAGTAGATCTTTGGTACTGGACGGCAAGCATCCACTGCGGATATGGACTCCCGGTTTACTAACCTCATTGAGTGCGTCGATTTCATCCCTGTTGAAAACAATGTTAGCAGCTTTTGAATTAGATTCGAACTTTACCATCTTTTGGAACCGGTGAGGACAGCGTTGATGCCTGCTCTTAGTCAAATTTCACAATTTTAAGAGTTCTATAACTTTTGATATATGGAATATTATATGGCCTTTGTTATAACTAATACAGAGAGTAATTTATGTAATAGATGTTGATTCCTGCTTAAGATTATCCATGCAGAAATGATCGAAAAGAATAGGAGCATTTCATACAGCTGTTGAAGCGAGTGGTTTGTTGCAAAAGTTAATATATAAGCAAATTAAAGGGGTGGAAGAAATGAGTGCGATCGCAGGTATATATCAAATGAATAAGCAAATCGTGTCGGATGATGTGATAGAACCAATCATGCAATCATTGGACAAGTTTCCTATCGATGATATTCAAATTTGGAAAAAGGATCATCTGTTTTTTAGCTGTCATGCGCAGTGGATTACACCAGAATCGATAGGGGAGCGGATACCTTATTATGATGCGGAAAGGCAATTAACCATTACAGCAGATGCGATTATTGACAACCGTAATGAGCTATTTGATTTGCTGCAGGTGAGTATATATGAGCGGAAGTTAGTGACAGATAGCGAATTAATTTTACTTGCCTATGCAAAGTGGGGAGAGCGGGTACCTACCTATTTAGTTGGTGATTTCGCGTTTGTTATTTGGGATGGAAAAAACAATAAGCTGTTTGCTGCTAGAGATTTTTCAGGGATGCGGACACTTTATTATTATCAGGATGCGGAACGTGTCGCATTTAGTACGGTAATGGAATCGTTAGTTCGTTTACCTTATGTGTCAGGGAAGTTGAATGAACAGTGGCTTGCGGAATATTTAGCGATTCGAGATATGACGGATACGATTGATGGTTCGATCACAATCATGGAGGATATCAACCAGCTTCCACCTTGTCATATGTTGAAAGTAGAAGATAACAAGGTTGTCGTAAAAAAGTATGAAACGAAGCCGTTGAATAAGTTGAAATTTAAAAAAGACGAAGAATATGTCGAAGCTTTCAGAGAGGTTTTTCAAACGGCGATTGATGATCGACTCCGTACTTATGGTCAGGTAGGTGCGCAGCTAAGTGGTGGGCTAAATTCCGGGGCGGTGGTGAGTTTTGCTGCTGAAACGTTAAAGATGCGTGGGAAAAAGTTAAACACATACAGTTTTGTACCGGAAAAGGATTTTTTTGATTGGACGCCGAGCTATCAAACTGGAGATGAGCGTTCGTATATGGAAGAAGTTGTTGATCATGTTGGAGGGATTCATGCAAATTACTTATCTTTTACAGGTGATAATCCTTATTCAACGATTGATGAATGGTTGCAGCTGATGGAAATGCCGTATAAATTTTTCGAGAACTCTTTTTGGATTAAGGGAATCTTTGAGCAAGCGAAAAATGACGACGTAAAGGTTCTATTAAATGGTGATAGAGGTAATTATACGATAGGTTGGGGCTCTGCTATCGACCATTACCGTAAGCTATTAAATAGGGGGCGCTGGCTCAAGCTTTCTAAAGAGGTTAAGCAATATAGCCGTAATCAACGTTTAACGCGTCGACGTGTGAAAGCAGTGATAAAAAAGCGAGCGCAAATCTATGGGGATAATTTTCCAACATTGGTTGATAATCGTTTCCCATTGATTAATGAGCGTTTTGCTAAAAAACATCAGGTGGCTATGGATATGGAAAAGAAGGTGGATGCAGACGAAATTAGGCGTAAACACTTTGAAAACACGAACGTCTGGAATGCAACTGGCACGGCAGCTACTAAATTGTCATTGCAATACGGTGTATGGAATCGAGATCCATCGAATGACTTACGTGTCGTACAATTTTGTTTAGCACTACCGGAAGATCAATTTGTGCAGGATGGATTTGGACGAGCGTTAATAAGACGAGCCACGGAAGGTTATTTACCTGATAACGTACGATTAAATCAGCGAACTCGTGGAATGCAGTCAGCGGACTGGATGGACCGGATGATATTAGATAAAGAGGTGTTTATAGACGAATTGAAACAATTAGTTAAAGACCCTATCTTTTGTGAATATATCGATAACAAAAGCATGACTTTAGCAATCGAACAGTTGGAAGCCGGTCCAAAAGCGGAGGATACCTTTCATCCAAATATAAGAAATGCGATGCGAGCGGTGGTTGTTTACCGTTTCATAAAAAGCTATTTATATAATGCAGATGTTAGATATGAAAGAGTGGTAATTGCTAATTCATAGTTTTTATGTGAACAAGTGAAAGTTGGTTCACTTATAAAGACCCGTATGCTTCTTGCTTGTGAGGTTTAGAGTAGTAGTGATGATCGTGATATGAATGCTGCTCCTTAGAAAAAGAGTATGGGTTCGTGAGCCTGACTACTTCTATTTAGCGCGCGGGGGTAATCCTTTCAACGGTAACCAGCTACAATTTAGTAGTCATCAATGAAGAGCATTGGTTAGAGTATGCCCGAATTACTAAAAAGACTTAATTATATCCCGGGCAATATTTGACGAGAATTGTTTGGGAATGTAGATCAAAATCTTCATAATAAAAGCGCTCAAGTCTTAAAGATAAAGTTGGGCTTCTTTACATACATAAGAGAGAATTGACGAATTTTGCAGATATCGAGGATCTAGGGGGGATAAGAGTGGATAAACGAAGGTGGATAGAGAATCTACAAATCATAGATGAAGAAAAAGTTGTGTTGGATGATCACCTTACTTTTTTAAGGGAGTTATTCCTTCTTTTCATGCGGATGAATCCAGTATATCAATTAACTTCAAAATACAATGAGATGTTGTCAGAAGATGAAGTGGAAGAAATGAATGCGTTGGAAAAAGCAAAGCATTTTAAAAAAATAATGTTTGAAGTCGATTTATCAGAACTCCAAGACCTAAATAACCAATATATTAATGATGGTTTCGATGTTGTTATAAATAAGATGATTCATGGAATTGATTTTCATTTTGAGGAACTTACAAAAGAATTAAATAGTTTCTTATATGAATACGAACGTAGCGATTTTCAAAACGTGCTTGAAATTACAAAGAGAAGAATGGTCCATGTGCTTTCTTCTCAGGACGAGCTCTTAGATCAAATGGAAACTGGATATAAGCAATTTAGAAATGATTTTCCTACATACTTTTCTATTTTGTCAAAAAAAGAAAAACTTTTTAATTTTAATAAAAATAAGAATGATTATTTTATTTATCAATACAACCGAAATTATTTAGCAGTTCATAATTGTGCGATTGAGTATAGAGAAAGAATAGATAAATTATATAATAAAGTGTTGGATGATTTTATCGTTGAATATAAAAGACATTCTCTAACATATAATGATAAAGTTCGGTCTGCTGTGACGTTAGGGTTTGACTATCGGGCATTTGTCGATGGATTGAAATTAGAAGTTCCAGAATTGAATATCAATTGGGTTCCTATTAAAGTAGAGATGAACGTAAGATTATACAATAACATCCTTAAAGAGATGGTAGTGGACGGATTGTCAATAAGATCGGAGAATTTCTTGAGAACGATGTATGGATTGTAGACTTGGGGAGGGAATGACTACTGTCACTTCCAGAAGATTGTCATAGGGTGTCGGATATATCTGAGGATACTAAAACAGGATGTGGTAAAAGTATCATATTAGGGGTTAAATATTCATTTTCCCGACGACCAAATAGGGACAATCTTGTCCCTATTTGGTCTATTTTACTACTAATACGGGGCAACTTGCTGAATTGGTAACTTTATTGCTGACGCATCCCATGACTAATTTTTTTATACCACTTCGACCGCGTTGCCCAATAACGATAAGGTCTACCTCATGATGCTCAGCGAAAGTACATAGTTCTTTGGCGGGGGTACCCATTAATACTTCAATTTCTACATCTATTATACTACCTGAAAGTTTAGCTTTAGCAATCGTAATGATTTTGTCTGCCACTTGATCAAAATCAATCAAATTACTTTCTACAGGTAGCTTTCCTACATGTGCATTTGATTGATTCATCATACTTGTAACAGGTGCTGTTGTTACACCATACAGTGGGACATCTCGGACTTCATTCATAGGTTTGTGGTCTTGGGCATATATGATCGTTAAACAAGCTTTGCTAAGTTGCCCAATTTTTTCAGCTTCTTGTAGAGCGTTTAGGCTTCCATCAGATCCGTCGAAAGTAATTAAAATATTGAAATATGCATTACTCATCATAGCCAACTCCTTGTTATTATTTTGTATAAACAAGATTAATAGACAGTCTGCTCTTTCAGGAGTTGTAGTTCAAATTCTTCTTTTTTGTATCTTCTTTGATGTATTTTGTCTGGACCATTAAGAAATGGATTGTCCCACCATAATCTTTCAACAATATCATAGGGAAATAGTCTAGTCATGGATAGAGAAGTTCTTCAAAATGATTCTTACTAAGCTTCCTCCTTTTATTAGCTTGGTTATTATATACATCCTCAAGTATCAAACGAAACATTTTCAAAGGTTAAGGTTTAGTTACAGCTGCAATGTAAATGACACAAAGTAATCTAAACCGGACATGTGTAGGTGGAGAGCATGGTGGTTTTTGGGGGTGCAACTTCCCAAAGTTCGTTATATGATGTCTAGGTGAAGTGGGTATATATATTAAAGTGTCATTTTTTGTAGGTTTGATTATTGTTTGTATAATTTGTTCCATAATAGAGTTTTATTTTAATGGATTACTTCCAGGAAGTATGAGGGAACGACGTAGGAATTATAAGGAGTTTGTTGAGTGTAATCGTAATGTGAGGGGGTGAATAGTAATTCTTGATTGTTAAGATTGCTCAAAATACTTTAATAAAGTGCTGATATCCATCTGAAAATCTCCGAACGGTAGGTGGTTTAATTTAGAGTGACGTTGCTGCTAAGTGGCTTGAATTCAAGGTTTTTTCCCTGTATTGGAATTGAAGATGTCTATTGCAGTATTGAAGGTATTATTATCAGATACAGAACAGAGGGAGCCCTCCTTGTAAAATAACTAAAAAGATCTGCTCCACAAAAAGCGAGCAGACCTTTTTTAGTATTATAAGCCTTGCTGGACAGCAAGCATCCACTGTGGGTAAGGAACCCTTGGTTTACTTACCTCATTAAGTGCGTCGGTTTCATCGTTGCTCAATTCAATGTCGGCAGCTTTCAAGTTAGATTCAAGCTGCTCCATCTTTCTCGAGCCGACGAGGACAGAGCTGATTCCTGGTCGCTCGGTTAACCACGCTAATGCTGTTTCAGCTGGTCCGGCGTCATGGTTAGCGCCAATTTCAATTAACGTATCGACAATCTTGTCGGCAACTTCTTTATCGGGTACAGGTGGGAAATCCTTCAGCCCCGAACCTGCAAAACGGTCTTCGTCTTTTAGCTTACCATCTCGATATTTACCAGTTAAATAGCCACCATTAAGTGGACTCCAAACGAGAATACCGATCCCTGCATCTTCTGCTAATGGAATGACCTCATGCTCTAGGTCACGGTTAATTAAACTATAATGCATTTGTGCGGACGTATATTTCGTCCATCCGTTCAATGCAGAGATGCCTAGTCCTTTGGAAATTTGCCAGGCTGCATGATTGGACATGCCAATGTAACGAACCTTCCCTTGACGGACAAGGTCATCTAATGCTTGCAGTGTTTCTTCTAAAGGAGTAGACGGATCAAATCCGTGTAATTGATACAAATCAATATAATCGGTGCCAAGTCGACGCAGGCTATTTTCTAACGAGTTCATTATATGAAACCGACTTAAGCCTTTATCGTTAACATCGTCACTCATCTGACCTAACACTTTCGTGGCAATAATCAGGTCTTGACGCTTGCCTTTGATTGCTTTTCCTAGCATTTCCTCGGAGGTCCCGTTGCTATAGATGTCCGCCGTATCAAACAAGTTAATACCAGCGTCTATACTCGTGTCTACCATACGATTGGCTCGTTCTTGGTCACCAAATCCGATATTCCAGTCGTTCCCAAATGTCATCGTCCCAAACGAAAGTGCACTCACCTTGAGTCCACTTTTTCCGAGATTTCGATACTTCACTATAAGTCCTCCTATTTTCTAGTTGGTGCAAGGTATCTGTGATGCTGAGCATCTAAATTAACCGTATCTAAGATTTGGTTTGATTTCAAAGGATTTGTTTTACTAGAACGTTACGTTGGACAATGGTAGCTAGCTAGATGAGTTAACATAGAGGTGTCATACTAGGGGCGTTTATTAAAAGATATCTAGCTATGAGCGCCAGAAACTAGGCGACCGATGCAAATTTCCCCTACAATAAATTATCATCGATTCAAGTGTTATCGAAGGTCAACGAAAAGCGGACTTGTCGTCCAACGTCGACATCCTCCTAGGTGAGGACTTGATACCTATATCTTTATTGATTCGCTTCAGTCGCCAAGTTTCTATACGTCGCTCTGTACTGTTCTTAATGATGATGTGGTGCATGTCCTTTGGAGGAATTGCTAATTACAAATCCTTCCTCTGGCACGTAGATATATTGAATCCAAACACCATCAAGGAAATCTTCTCGCTGATCAAGTAGGACATCAATGTCTTTATCTGTCTACACAATCTCATCATGTTCAGTTGGCTCATCAAGCATCGCATTATAATGGGCATGGTTGCCGTGCATTTCGGTAATATAAACACGCACCATTTTCCCCTCAACGCCATCACTTTCAAGCCATTTTTTAAGAACCTTCGCCGCATTTCTATTTATTTTGCATCGCATATAAGCACCTTTTTTCTTAATAAAACCATTATTACAAATCGTAGACTTAGACGCGCGAGTTGGCCATAAAAGCAAAACGAGGGATTTCTATGGATATAAGACAGAATATACGATGATCCATGAACTCCTCATCACCGGTGTGTATGTCGGCGATGGAGCATATGTTGATGGGAAAATGTTTGATTATCTGTTAGACCAAACGATAAAAAGTGGTATTGAGGTAGAAGTTGTTTATGGGGACAAAGCATATTTTCGCAAAAAAATACTAGATAGCATTAATGGGTGCGGAGCCAAACCATACATACCTGTAAGTGAAATGGCCAAAAGAATTAATGAAGAACGATACACTTATAATTAAGATTCGGATGAGTGGTTTTGTACACAAGGGAATAGAACAGTAAAGAAATCTCATAAGAAAACAATGAATAGAGAATCTTATCGTTATTATTTCGACAGAGAACAGTGCAGAGATTGTCCGTTAAGAGATAGCTGCATCACTGGAAAGACCGTTGGCAGAATTCTAGAAGTTGGAATAAATACGCCTGAATTCTACTAGTACAGCCAACAACAAAATACAGAAGAATTCAAACAGAATTATAAGAAACGCGCTCGCCACGAAGGGGAAAATGGTGAGATGAAACAGTTTCACAGATTAGATCGTGCCAGGGGGTACGATCTGCAAAGCATGGCCATACAAGCAAAATTTACTGCATTAGCAGTAAACTTAAAGAGGATAGCACAGATCCTATCCTCTCAGAACACTAACAATTATTCTTTCTCAACCATAATTTTTTAAATTGTATAAAACATTCTGACGATTCGAAAAAATCAGTTGAAAATTGCTTGAAAAAAGGTGACTTTTTCAGTGACCCGAACCGTCCTTTGTCTCTTTATCCCTTGTTTCCGTATAATATTTAAAATATAATATAATGAAATTATTAGAAAATTATAAAAAGATGAGTGTGGTCTTAAACTATCAATATTAATTTAATTTGTAAGCGTTTAATTAAGTGTAATTCTTTTAACTTACACTTCAAAGGAGACTACATAGCTATGAAATTAAGAAATAAAATATTTTTAATGTTCTCAGGTCTAGTACTATTTCTCCTTATTATCGTCGGAATTGTAGTGCATAACATTTTTACTTCTGCTAACAGCAAAGAAGTGATCAATAAAACAGAAGATACTACAGTACAGTTAAGTTATAACTTAGATTTAATGTTGGAAGACGCATCTAGGTCGAGTTTAGCTCTACTTTACAATAAAGAATTAATTAATATATTACAAGAATATGATAAGGAGCAACCAGTTTTTTATAAGCAGTCTAATCACGTGAAGGTCTTTTCTTTATTCTTATCCAGTATTATTTTTGATAAAGAGCAATTTTATGGTGTGCATATATTTACACAAAATGGTCAACTGTTTAGCCATATGGATCAATTTAGAATAAGAGAATCTATTTCGTTGCATGACCAGGAATGGTACATGAAAGCAAAGGAGCAAGAAGGTGGATGGCTTACTTATTATGATGAAGATCCAATTTATTATAAAAATAGTGATAAAGAATATTTAAGTCTTTTACGTTTATTAAGAAATCCAGAAGATCAAAAGGAGTTAGGCTTAATAAAAATTGATTTCTCACCAAAATATATAGAAGAAATTACAGAGCAACTTCGTAGTGAATACTGGCAAATAACTACAAAGAATAAAGTACCGATCCTAGGGAATAAAACGGAACGAATGTTGTACGAGTGTAATACTAATCGAACAATTGTTAAAGATAAAGAATCGAATAAGTCATATATGTGCATTACACATACGTCAAAGAACACAGGATTTACGATTAGTAATTTAATCTCTACTGACTATTTATATAAAGAAGTAAAAGAGTTTAACCGGTTTCTCAGTTGGTTAATTGGGGTTTGCTTACTCTTCTCCTTAATCATTTCCTTTTATATGTCACATTATCTCCTCAAACCATTGGAATTATTAAAAACAAGAATTCGTTTATTTCAACATGATAAAGGGACGGCTCATTCGGCTCAAGATGAAATTGGGGAACTTCGTATTGCATATGATGGAATGCTATCTGAGATTAATGATTTAGTAACAGAAGCATACGAAATAAATAGACGAAACAATGAAGCAGAATTTAAAGCACTGCAATCACAGATGGATCCGCATTTTATTTTTAATACACTAGAATCTATTAACATGAAGGCAGTTCATGAAGATCAATTTGAGTTATCTGACATGATCGTCGAATTGGGTAAGTTGATACGTTATCGCTTAAGAAATGAGGATCAACAGATTCCATTAGATGATGAGATCAAATTCGCGAAGATTTATGTAAATATCCTACAACACCGTTTAGAGGAAGCGCTGGAAGTCGAGTGGCATGTAGAAGAAGGAACGGAAGAGATTTTAGTTCCGAAATATATCATTCAACCACTAATCGAAAACACTATCGCTCATGCTTACAATAAAACAGCAAAAAAAGTAACGATTTCTATCTGTATAAAAAGAGAACAAAATAAGCTTCATATTTCTGTTAAGGACAATGGTAAAGGAATAGAGGCGCAGCGGTTATCGGAAATACAAACAACTCTTGAACAAAATGATGTAGCCGAGGCGCAGCAACAGAAGCAACATACAACGACTAACAATATTGCGTTGGTTAATATCGATCGCAGGTTAAAATTATTACACGGTGAAGCTAGTGGGTTGAAAATATCCTCAAGCGAAGGAATAGGAACAAACGTAACGATTATGATAAAGGTGGGTGATTAGTATGAAGAACGTACTGTTAGTTGATGATGAGGCTGGTATTCGAAAAGGTGTGAAAAAGCTATTAGAAGAGGTGATCACTGGATACAAGGTAATGTGGGAAAGCTCTAATGGGAAGGACGCATTAGAAATTGTTGCCATCGACTTACCCGATCTTATTATTTCGGATATTCGCATGCCGGAAATGAATGGGTTAGATTTTATCACTGTTTCCAAAGAGAAGTATCCATCGTTACCAATCATTATCATTAGTGGTTATGACGATTTTGCATATGCAAAAGAGGCGTTAAGGCTGGGTGTCGATGATTACTTGTTAAAGCCGATTGGACGTAGTGATCTTGCAAGTACATTGGAGCGTATAGAAAAAAGGGACAAACCCTCTACTGAAGAGGTTGGTGAAAAAGTATCTGTAAATATACGCCGCATAATACACGTAATAGATAATAACTTAGAAAAAGAATTAACACTAAGATTCATCTCGGATAGAGTAAATCTTCACCCAAATTACGCAAGTCAACTTTTCAAGCAAGAAACAAATAAAAAATTATTCGACTATATAACAGAGCGAAGAATGAAAAAGGCAAGACAGCTACTGAAAAAAACTAATCTCAAAATATATGATATTGCTCATCTAGTTGGTTATGAAAATTCTAAGCATTTCTCCACGACGTTCAAAAAAGCGGTAGGCATGACCCCATATGAATATAGGAGGAAACTATAACCTTAATATTATGAACCTTTTCTTAAAGTTGCCACATTATAAAGCGTTTACACATTTGGTATTGTTGTACTAGAAAAGGAGGAAGATACATGAAAAAATATCTTATAGCTTTGCTTGGTTGCATATTAATTTTTCTTGTTGCATGTAGTGACAGCGGAGAAACTAATGGCACTAATAGTGATGATGTATCTAACAACAATAACAATGAGGGTCAAAATCAAGGTGCTGATACCGAGGAGGTAGAACTTACATTTACAATTTGGGGTAATGATGCACATACACAAATGTATGAGGATGTACTAGCGCAATTTTACGAAGAAAATCCTGGTATTAAAGTGAACATTCAAAGCATCCCATTTGCGGATTATCAGCAGAAGCTATCTGTGTTTGCTGCCGGTAACGAGCTTCCTGACATTGGTTGGGTCTCAGAACAAATGGTTCCTCAGTTTAAGGAAAATGGTATTTTAGAGGATATTTCAGATTTTGGAAATGATGAAGATTTTGATTTAGATGATTTTATTCCTTCTACTTTAGAGTTATGGACGGAAGGGGATAAACTATTAGGTTTACCGTTCTCTACCCCACCAATGATAATGTATTTTAACAAAACGATGTTTGAAGAAGCGGGTCTGGAAACACCGTTAGAATTAGCGAAAAAGGGTGAGTGGACTTGGGAACAAATGGAAGAAGCGGCGAAAGCACTCTCTAAAGGAGAAGGTGCTGATCGAGACTATGGAGCTAGATTCTTTACCGATTGGACAAACTTCTCAACTTTACCATCACATACTATATCCTATGGTGGATCGATGTTTAACGATGATATAACAGATTTTACATGGAATTCTCCACAAGGAGTAGATACATTTGAGATGCTGGATCGCATGATGTTTGAAGATAAGTCACACGTACCACCAGGTGAAAATGTTAATTTCGAAGGTGGAAAAGTTGGGATGTATACTGGCATGTACAGTTACATTTCCAACGTAAGAGGAATAACAGACTTTGAATGGGATATTGCACCTTTACCAAAAGGACCAGAAGGTAGAGCGCCTCTTCTTGGCATGGCCGGAATGGTTGCCTTTACAGGAAGTGAGCACCCAGAAGAAGCAAAAAAATTATTAAAATTCATCCAAAGTAAGACGGGTATTCAAGCGCAATCTGCTTTCTTCGTACCTCCAAGAAGAAGTGTATTGGAATCAGATGCGTTTATGAATATTCCGAATAACCCACCAAAAGAGTCCATTCAGATCGCGATGATTGACCAAATGAACGAAGGGTACATGTATCCATTACATGAAGACTGGACTAAAATTCAAAGTGAAATCGTCAACGGATTTGACAAGCTATTTTCACAAGTTGCAAGTCCTGAAGAAATATTAGAAGAAATGGAAAAAAATGTTGATCCTTTATTAAAATAACAAATTTCCAGTGGAAAAGGAGCGATGATTTTTTGCGCTCCTTTTCCTTCATAAGGAGATGAAAAAATTGTCTATGTCTTTAAGAGAGCTACTAGCAAATAAGGATTTTTCAATTATTGTTAGTTTGCCAGAAAACCGGTTAGATTTAGCAGAAGCAGCAATGAATGCAGGAGTAGACGGATTAAAGTTTCATATAAACGTTTCGCATCGCGCGAGTGGAAATGATTTTAAAGGTGTTAGTGAATATACAGACATATTTCAACAAGTGAGAGAAAAATTCTCCGGCCCAATCGGTATCGTTCTTGGTGACGAAACAGAAAAGGTGAATCAGGAGGATACAGAGAAATTAAAAAAATTAGGATTTAATTATTACTCATTATATGCCAAACACATTGGATCGAAAATATTACTTCAAAATAATTTAGAGCACACCGTGGCTGTCGATGACAAGTTTCAAGATAATCAAATTGCTGCAATAAAAAATTTTGATGTAGAAGCCATTGAATTATCGGTTGTTAAAAAAGACGATTATGGCAAGGTACTTCACTTCGAGGATGTACTAAAATATAGAAGTTTTCGAAATAAAACAGACCTTCCCCTCATTGTTCCATCACAAAAAAAGCTTGTACCTGAGGATATTACTTTGCTTAAAAAAGCAGGAGTCAACGCAGTTATGTTAGGAGTAGTTACGATTGGAAATACAGCTGAATCCATATATGAGACCGTATCCATTTTCACAAAAAATAATAGATAGTCGTAAGAGTTGGGGGGAAATAAATGAGTAAAAAGAAACGGAGCCGTATCGGTTCCAAGCTAGGTGAAGCAATCACTGGGTGGTTTTTTATATCTCCGATGTTGATTGGTTTTTCATTATTTATGTTCGGTCCACTAGTCTACGCCTTTTTCATGAGTTTAAATGAATGGCCACTCTTAGGGGATGCAACTTTTATTGGCTTAGACAATTATCAATCGCTCGCTAATGACGACACTTTTTCAAAGTCATTAATCAACACTTTTATATTTAGTGCAGGATTGGTACCGTTAAACATTATCCTTGCGATGTTTTTAGCTTCACTTTTAAGAGAAAATTTTAAAGGAATTGGTTTTTTTAGAACGGCTATTTTTGTGCCGGTTGTTACATCGCTTATTGTATGGGCAATCGTTTGGAAGTATTTATTCGCGTCCGAATTAGGGTTCATTAATCAATTTTTGGATTTGTTCGGTATAGAAGGACCAGCATGGCTCCTAAATGTAAAGACGGCAATGCCAGCTGTCATCTTTGTAAGTGTATTGAAAAACGTTGGTTTAAATATGATCTTATTTTTAACGGCAATGCAACAGGTTCCAGAAGAGCTATACGAAGCTTCTGAACTAGATGGTGCATCGACATTTCGCAAGTTTAGGAGTGTAACGCTCCCACTTATTACACCAACCATTTTTCTTACGATGATTATTACAACGATTGGAGCAATGAAGGTTTTTGGTCAAATTTATGTAATGACACGTGGCGGTCCAGTGGATAGTACAAAGGTTCTCGTTTACTACATCTGGGAAACTGCCTTCAGACTTTATGAAATGGGGTATGCTTCAGCTATCGCTTTTGTGTTGTTCTTTATTTTACTAATTTTCACTATATTGTCATGGGTTGTAAGAAAGAGGTGGGTATTCTATGAGGAATAAACGCATGAGTATATTTAGATACATTTCGTTAATATTCATTTCCATTATTATGGTTGGGCCATTGATTTGGATGATGCTAACGTCATTAAAGGAACCAAATAGAATATTTACGCAACTTTTTCCTAATCCCATTCGATGGGCTAACTATTCTGAAGTGTTAGGAAAAGCAACGTTTTTACATCAATATTGGAATAGCATTTATATCGCTACAACAGTAACGTTTCTTGTATTGCTGTTTGCGTCCATGGCTGGTTATGCATTTGCAAGACTTAAATTTCCAGGAAGAAGTATCATCTTTTTGCTATTTTTAAGCGTTATGATGATTCCAGCGGAAGTAACAATTATACCCATATTCTTTTTTATGAGGGACTTGGGTCTAATTAACAGTCATATTCCGTTAATTTTACTTCCTACATTTGGAGCGTCAGGTGCGTTTGGGATTTTCTTAATGCGGCAATTTTTTATCGCGATCCCCAAGGAGTTAGAAGAAGCAGCGATTATGGATGGTTGTTCGAAGATACGTATCTATTGGAATATTATGTTGCCGCTCGCTGTTCCGGCTTTATCTACACTAACGATTTTCACCTTTTTAACAAATTGGGATGAATTTTTATATCCATTGATCTTTACGAACTCACGGGAACTAATGACGTTACCTGTTGGCTTATCGTTATTCACTGATGAGACAGGTACTGCCTGGCATCACTTAATGAGTGCGACCACATTGGCTACAATTCCTTTATTAATTATCTTCTTCTTTGCTCAGAGGAAGTTCATAGAAGGCATGACAGCAGGTAGCATTAAATAGATTATTAGATTAAAAAGATGCATTATCCTGAATGAATTGGCAAAAAGTAAGAATTTATTATAGTCAAGGAGGTTATTACATGGTGAATCAAGATGTAGGAGTTACCAAAGATTATTTGTTGAACATGAATGATAGTGAAAGCTATCGAGTGATGAATCAAATAGGAGTACAGCAATGTGTATTGCCAAGTCCTTCTGTCCATAATGCAAGTTGGGATGCCATATTGACTTCAGAAGGTGAACTCTATCTAAGTCTTTGCTCGGAGTTAACTACAAGTGAATATGCGAAACTTGCAAAATATGATTATCAAAAAAACAAAGTGGAGGAACTTTTTTATACCAAAGAACTTATTTTTCCTAACGATCGTTTTATCCGTGACAGTAAGATTCATACTAGTCTCGCCGAACTGGGAGATGGCCGGTTAATTATGCTGACGCATACCACAGATAAGTCACCTGAACATCCTGCTTGGATGCCAAATGCTTATTATAATAATCCATGGGAAGGATTTCCCGGTAGTTCACTAATTATTTACGATCCAACGAACAATAAAGCAGAAAATTATGGGATTCCAGTTCACCGAGAAACACTATATGGTGGTACGTATGATGTCGTTAACAATGCTTACTATGCATTAGGTTTTTTAAAAGGACATCTCTATCGAATTGATTTGGATGACAGACAAGTCGCAGACTATGGGCAGGTCGTAGAGAAAGCAAGTTATCGCCTGATTGTAGGTAGTGATAGAAATATCTATTTTACTTCACGAAATGGAGTATTAATGCGAATTAATGTCGAAACACAAAAAGTTGAAAACTTAAGACACGTATTACCTAATAAGAGTGAAAAATATCGTCGAAATCGCTCCTATATGACATACGGGGTAAATGGACCAGATGGCAGATTGTATATGTCGGGCATGTTTAATGATGAAATCTCTGCTTTTGATCCTAAAAATGATAGTTTCGAGGTAATTGGCCGTTACAAGAAACCAGAATTTTACCTTAAGGGTGTTGAAAACACTGATTATATTGGAGCAATGGATTTCGATGCAAATGGCGTTTTATATTATATTGTTTGTGGATTGAGACAGGATCATGGAGAGGATTTCAAGCTAGGTAATTCATTAATGCGGTGGGATATTTTGAATGGTAAAGGTCCTGAATTTCTAGGTCTTGCTGGTACGGATAATCGTGTAACAACTTCTTCTTGTAGCTTATTTATAGATAAAGGGAAACAAATCCTTTATGTTGTTTCAACAAATCATGGAAATGATGCACCAGATGTCATCGCTATAGATTTATCTATATATAAGGAAATAGCTCATGAACTTGGTCCTGTTACACAAGATCCTTTTGTGGATCCGGATAATAAACTCTATGAAGAGCATGGGAAAAGTATTCTAAACACGAAAGAAGCATGGGAAAATAATCCGGTTCCATTCACTGCAAAATCGGTTATTCCAATTGCTTTGTGGCAGGAATTTTCTGACGAGCAAGTTTTCAATTCTGGAGTAAAAAAAATCAGTTGGAATGGAGGGAATCTTGAAGTCTTCACAGGTGATAAATCATTCTATAAATTCATTCTTGATGAAAGTGGAGCAATATTACAGAATGAGAAAAATAGCGCAGTAGAAGAGGAGCAACCAATTAATCTAAAACTGGAATTACCATATTATCCTGGTCGTCAATATAAAGCGGTAGTAGATAAAATGGTTTCGATTAATGGAGATAGGCAATTGATTGCTACTAAAGACGGCATTTTAGCTATATGGGATGGCAGGAACGTGTACGCTCTTGGACCTGCTTGTTCCAATGGGCCAGTTAATGATTTAACAGTTACGAAAGATGGTAAAAAAGTCTATGGAGTTGCTGGTGACATTGATGATTTCTCCATTGTTTTTGAATATAACGATGAAACGGGGTTAAGGTGGCTAGGGACTGTTGCAACGGATGACTATCAATATGGTTGCTTCAACAGCCCATATCTGACAAGTATTGCTTTAAACGAGTCGGACACAATTTTGGCAGTTGGTGCCGGAGGTAGAATGGGTTCTGTCTATCTTTATAGTATTTAGAAAAAGAGAATATCAGAAAAGCAACAAAAGATTTCTAGTAAAGGGTGAAAAATGTGTCTGCTGAAAAATTATATTACTATCGAAAGTCAGAAAAGCTAAAAAATCCTAAGAAGATAGAACGGGATGTAATCATTTATGGAGCAACGATGGGCGGGATCACTGCTGCTGTTCAATTAAAAAGATACGGATTAACAGTCGCTATTGCTGAATTTGGTAATCATATAGGAGGTATGACTGCTTCAGGATTATCAGCGACCGACCTCGGTTCAGAATACGCGGTAGGTGGATTGGCTATGGAATTTTATAAAGAAGTCAGTTCATTCTATGGTAAACCAAAAGAATTTAAATTCGAGCCAAAAGTTGCAAGCAGTATTATACAAAAATGGATGAAAGAGTATGATATTGAACTATATGAAGAACAACATTTAGATAGTGTAATTACGGAAAATGGAGCCATTACAGAAATTATAATGGAGAATGGTAATGCTTTTAAAGGGAAAGTCTTTATAGATTGTTCCTATGAAGGTGATTTAATGGCAAAGTCTGGCGTTTCCTATGCTGTAGGTAGAGAATCTAATTCAAAATATCATGAAATTTATAATGGTATTCAATTCAAAGAACAGCACCACAAATTTGAAACGTGGATTGATCCTTATAAGATGGAAGGTGTTCCTGAAAGTGGATTGTTATATGGAATCGATAATATTAATCTAGCAGATCTTGGACATAGTGGAAAGGAAGACCATACCATTCAAGCTTACAATTTCCGAATCTGTTTAACAAAGGATAAGGAAAATAAGGTTGAATTCCCGAAACCTACTAACTATAATCCAGAGAAATATCAATTGCTACTTCGGTATATCATGTCTGGGCATTGGGATGCTATGCAATTAAATACTTCCTTACCAAATCATAAATGGGATTTAAATAATTTTGGTGCATTTTCAACGGATAACATAGGTAAGAATTATGAATGGCCCGATGGCGATTATGAAACAAGAGAACAAATCTATCAAGATCACGTGGAATATAATATGGGATTGCTCTATTTTTTATCCAATGATAAAAGAGTACCTGCTCAGATAAGGGAAGAGGTCTCACAATTTGGATTAGCAAAGGATGAGTTTGTTGAGACAGGACATTGGCCACCGCAATTATATATACGAGAAGCCAGACGTATGATTTCAGACTATGTCATGATCGATAGAAATTGTTTAAAGCAAAGAGTTGCAGAGGATTCAATTGGACTTGCTTCCTATCACATGGACTCGCACAATTGTCGAAGATTCGTCATAGATGACAGAGTGGTCAACGAGGGGGATGTTGAAATTGCAGTTTCACCATTTCCGATTTCTTACCGTTCCATCCGGCCTAAAGCAGAAGAATGCTCAAATTTACTAGTCCCAGTTGCTGTTTCTAGTTCCCATATAGCGTTTGGCAGTATCCGTATGGAACCAGTTTTTATGATAATAGGGCAATCTGCTGCCGTGGCTGCGATGCTCGCAATTAAAAACGATAGTTCTGTTCAAGATATTGATTATAAGGTTTTATCAAAAGAATTGGAGAATGTGGGGCAGATATTGAAATGGGATGATTCTATTAAGGACGACCCAATTGCTCGAATGGAAGAAACATTCGGTCAGTAAAGAGTGCGAATTGTTTTTGATTATATGATTAGAGAAATCTAATCCATCTCAGACATATTATCTACTAGTGTAATAGAAAAAAATCGACCGTGTAGAAAGTTAGTGTGTAGTCTTTGTAAGATTAAACTTTCTTTATCAACTCTATCTAAAAGGCTACTAGCCTTTTAGATAATGTAGTTGAAGCAATCAATAGTCGAAGTGTTAACTTAAATCGATTCTTAAAGTAAAGTGTAAAGAAGTGAACATTGCCTGTAGTATGTTTGAGGCAAAATAGAACGGGGAGGCTCGAATATGAAGAAACAACTAGCGATGTTACTGGCAGTTTTTTTTATGTTGAGTGTGGTGCTGACAGGTTTCCAGCCCAAATTGATTAGAGCGAAGGAAGATGTGGATAGTCAACAAGAGTTCTTGGATGTGAGCGATATGTCGGATGATAATTTCTTTGGCGTATGGGACGATAATTCATCGGAATGGACTGTTAATGGGAAAATTAATTATGATTATAGTGATGAATTGCAACCAGTAGAAGACAATGTAAAGGCTGGGGACTATGCTGGTGCAAAGGAAGCGCTGTTAGCTTATTATCAAAACCGTACAGAACAAACGATTTTACCGTATGAAGATTGGTACGATCGATATAAAAATGAAGCGAAGCAATCAGAGCTGGTGCCGATTATTGCCGACAATATCTTTACCTTGAGCGGCGAATATTATATAACCACTTTTTCTGTCAACAATGAAGACTCTTCAAACACCATCGATGTAACCGAACAAGTATTGGGAATGTCTGGAAACAATGAACTTGCATTTTTTCTAATGGCGAGAAAGAATGAACCCTCCACAGCACAATTTCACAGCAAAGAAAGTAATTCCAATCAACCAGTACTCGAGGTCAAAGTGAATGGAACAACCCATACGTTACTACCTACCGATGATACGTATATTCAACCGGGATCAAATATTAACACTGTATTCGGAAACGAATCTGTACTAGAGGTAAGAGATGAAGGTCCTGGTGCATTTACGGATGAAACACGTAAAGCATATCTGAAATTTAATCTTTCAGAGTTATCTGGAACCCCTACACAAGCAGAATTAAAGCTTTCTGGAAAGAATATATCTGGTACAGGTGAAAAGGAAATTATGCTTTACACTACTGACAATGTAACTTTCGATGAGGATACGCAAACCTGGAACAATATCTTACAAAACACCTATTCCTGGGCAGGAGTACCTGGTGGAACGGATTGGAAAAATCCAAAAGGTGCGGATCGACAGTTTGGGTCTCAGATTCCTCGTTTTTATTTTGCTATGCCTTTAGCATATAAATACTACCAGGATAAGGATGAGTCAGCTGCGAATGATCTTATTGAGTTAATGATGGATTTTATCCAAGATACCGATTCCTATAACGCACCGGAGAATTTAGGGGCAGGGTCATACTCGAATACACTAGGTGCTGCTAAACGTGTACAAATGTGGATTAAATCATACCATTTAATAAGAAACAGCGCATCTATGAAGGCACCTGCAAACACGGCTATTTTAAAAACCCTGTTTAAATCAGGGGAACACTTGAAACGTCAAGATCATAAATCATGGGACACGAGTATAAATAGTGCGCTTTATCGTTTGGCTGTATATTTTCCGGAATTTGTAAATAGTGAAGCGTGGTTTAATCGTGCAAGTAGTAAGCTTCGTGAAATAATTGAAGCAAGCTTTTTATCAGACGGAGGCTTTTATCAATCATCAACTAGTTACGGGATATATTTTGCAGAAGAACATGTGCGTAACAAGCAGTTTGGTTCGTTAAACGGTAGAACCTTAGATTTAGGCGACAAGCCGATGGAGGAATTCCTGCACTATTTTATGAATGTAGCGTTACCAGACGGCGTTGATGCGAATTTTGGAGATTCTGCAGGGTTAAGTATTAGAGATCGTTTGTATAAAATGGGGAAAGAACTGAATGATCCAGCGCTAACATATGTGGGATCTAGTGGAGAGAAAGGAAGTGTACCCGCTCACACTTCTGTGCTATATCCTCAAGAAAGAAGTGCCATCATGAGAAGTGGCTGGTCGGAGGATAGTTTATATGCAAGATTGTCTGTAGATAACGGTCCACACGAACATCCGGATGAAAATGACTTAACTGTTTATGGATACGGGCGACAACTTTTACCAGGGATGGGCTCTTTCAATTATAGTAATGATTCAATATCTAGTTGGCTACGGAATAGTACAGAAGCCCATAATACGATTGAAATTGACGATCGAAAGCAAAATTCGAATCGCACTGGATCTATGAATGGGGTTAGCAATGACCAATTTGACTTTGTTGTGGGTACGACGGAGGCTACTTCTGATTTTTCATATAAGCGAGCCACTTTGTTTATAAAACCTGGATATTGGATCGTTTCTGATTATATAGATGCACCTTCAGGCTCACATAAATATGAGCAAAACTGGCATTTCTTACCTGATGCCAATATCGCTATCGATTCAGATATGAAAACTTCAAAATCCCACTTTGCGGATGGAGCAAATATTCAGGTTGTTCCGGCCGATCCGGACGAGATAACAGCGACGTTGGAGGATGGTTATTACTCCTCAGAATTTTATATGTTATCTGATGCAAAATATACTTCTTATGTGAAGAACACTGCCGGTGATGTTACTTTTGACACAATTCTATATCCAACGGAAGAACAGGATAACAGAGACGTAAAAGTAACGAGGCTGGAAATGGCACCAAATGTTCAAACAACAACAGCGACTGCTCTGAAAATTGATTTAGACAACGATACTGGTGATAATGGATACTATTATTTGTCCCATGAAAATACTCCGGAACAACGAACATTCGGAGGATATCAATTCGATGGGGAAATGGCTTATGTAGAAGCTGCTGGTGATGCAATAGGTTCTGCGCTTATTCATAATGGAAAGACATTAAAAGCAGATGAAAAAAATCTATTAAAATCACCGAATGAAATTAAGGAGGTTGCTGTTAAATGGGATGGCGACACCGTTAATATTGATGGATCTGGACTAGAAGTAAATCAATCACAAAACTCCGCGATTGCCATTTATGCGCCTGAAGCGACCAATGTAACGTTTAATGGTGAAGCTGTTGAATACACACGTAATGGAGATTATATCTATGCGGTGGGTGCTCCTTTCCAGGCTGTAGTTGCAGACACTTATGTCCAAGGTGGAGATTTTGGTAACCAAAATTTCGGAAGTGAACCGACCATGCTGTTGAAAAATGCCGGTCTAGTTAGCTATGATCGATCTCCGTTAATGAAGATAGATACGAGTTCACTAGATCCTAATATAGAGTCGGCTAAGCTGTTCCTTTATGGCAGTTACCAAGCCGGGGAGGGTTCACTTACGGCCAAGGTTTATTCATTAGGTGATGATTGGGAGGAAGAAAATGTAACCTGGAATAATGCTCCTGATGTGCAACAAGAACTTACGACGATTCAAATTGGTCAAGAACAAAAGTGGTATGAGATTGATTTAACGGAGTACATTCAACAAGAAGCAGAAGGGGATCAGGCTGCAAGCATCATAATTAGAGCAGAAACCCCCGAAATGGTAATTTTTGATAGTAAAGAGTCTTCTCATGCTCCTTATTTAGACGTGAAGTATACGGAGGAAGACCCAACTGACGAAGAAAAACCGGTTATCACATTGAACGGCGAAAACCCAATGACTGTAGAAGTCAACGAGTCGTATGAAGAACCCGGAGCAATGGCGACAGACAATAACGATGGGGATCTAACAGGTGATATTGCGGTCAGCGGTGAGGTAGACACGAGTGCGTTAGGAACGTATGAAGTGACTTATACTGTAACGGATAGTTCTGGTAACACGGAAACAGTCAAGCGAACGGTTAAAGTGGTAGATACAACAGATCCTGTGATCGAGTTAAATGGTTCAAATTCAATGACTGTAGAAGTCAACGAGACGTATGAAGAACCCGGAGCAATGGCGACAGACAATAACTATGGGGATTTAACGGAAGATATCGACATCAGTGGTGAAGTTGACACGAGTACAGTTGGTACGTATGAAATCACATATACCGTCACCGACAGCTCCGACAATACTATGACAGTCAAGCGAACGGTTGAAGTGGTTGACACAACAGATCCTGTGATCGAGCTAACTGGTGAAAATCCACTGACATTACGAATTGGTGAGGAATACGAAGAACCCGGAGCAGAGGTCACGGATAATTCAGGAGAAGACTTAACGAATGAAATAAACATCAGCGGCGATGTAGATACAAACGCCATAGGAACGTACACAGTGAGCTATACGGTGACAGACAGTTCTGGCAATGTAGGAGAAACGACGCGCACAGTGAAAATTGTGGACGATAACATGATAAGTTTCGGCGAAGAGCGGAAGGTAAGAAAAGGTGAAAAATTCATCATAGAAGGGACAACGAGCTCTATCATAATGCCGGACGACCTGCCATTGGGCACAACAATCATGATAGAGAAAGTTGAAGGCGATGCGAACGGAAATCTGAAGTTAGCTGGCGATGTATATGAAGTCACAGTCGTTTATCCAGATGGAGCTACACCACCACAAAACGACTTCACACTCACGCTGTCCTATGCTGCCGACGCGGATTCAAACGCAGTGAACATCTATTATTTTGATGAAGAGACAAATGAATGGGTATTAGAAGGTGGTCAAGTAAATACAGAGAACAAAAAAATCACGTTACATGTACCGCACTTCTCTAAATACGGTGTATTTCAAGAAGTAAGTAGTGACGACGCCACGGAGGACCCAGATGAAAATGAAACACCAAACGCAGAAGATGACAAAGAGGAACTACCTAATACATCAACAATAACGTTTAACCTATTATTACTAGGCATGATCATGCTTCTTGTTGGAAGTGTAATGGTGGCAAGGAGACAGTAGGGATGGTTCGTCTGTCCCAGTTTTTTTAGGCAAGGTACATTGGCACACTGTACCTTGCCTTTTTTATTGAAGTTAGTGGCAATTACTCTGTGTACTTTTAATCCGTCTTGGGCAAGTCGTGGGAGAAGGACAGCAGATCCCCTGCTCACTCAAAAAAACATTGTTAATCCGGGGGATTTAAGAGATAATCAAAATTGAAGTTAGAAAATTTAGAAAAGTGGCAATAGGGGCGATTATTCTGTCCCAAATAATTTATAAATTTAAAAGGAGTGAGACGGGAGAAGAACGAAATCGCGTCCCGCGATGGCTAGCGAGGATAGAGCGTTTATTATGTAAGTGGAACATACTAAGTATTGAGGTTAATTAAGGGAGTAAACCCATTTAAAACATAAAGAAAAAGTATGCTTTCTGTGATATTGTTTAATCGCCAAACCAAACAATAAAGAGAGCATACTTCTATGAAAAATATTCTAACACGAAAAATACCAAAATTACAAAACCAATATTTTACTCTACATAAACGTGGACCACCCACCTTCCGGTTTGTTAATAATCAACTAACAAATTGGAGGGCTTTTATTGTGGAAAAATATAAACACAAGATTGAACTATTCTTTGAACTGAAAAATTCACCTGAATCCACCAGAGAAACCATGCGAAGAAGAATGAACGATTTCATCATTTATGTAAATGCAGTTTTAGAAATCGAGATGGAAGAAACAACCTTCGAAGATATTCAGGGCTATATCCTTCACCTTAAAAGAGATAGAGACCTATCACCGGGCACAATTAATAATTATATTTCATCTATCAAGTTTTTTTACACTTACGTATTAGAAAAAACATGGAATCCGATAAAGGTTCCTAGGTTGATAAGGGCTAAGAATTTCCCTGTTATTCCTCCGAGAGGGCAAGTATATGCACTTTTAAATGGGACAAATAATTTAAAACACAAGGCGATTCTCGCCTTAATCTACGGTAGTGGATTACGTGTAAGTGAAGTTGCACGATTGAGAATTGGTGATATAGATAGCCAAACCATGAGGGTTCGTGTGGATGGAGCGAAACACAATACGAATCGTAATACTATTTTGTCTGAGATGAGCCTTCTTGTCCTCCGAAAGTATTTTAAAGCCTATCATCATCGGTCTTTTTCCAAAAATGATTGGCTCTTCACGGGAAACAAGAAAGAGAATCCTGTTACAGTTAAAACTATTCAAAATACCTTTCTTAAAATTAGAGAAAGATTAAATCTGGATACCAAGATTTCAGCACATACCTTGCGGCATTGTTTCGCGACTCACTCCCTCGAAGATGGAGTTGAACCTGTGCATATACAACATATGTTAGGTCATAAAAATGTGGAAACGACAAATGGTTATTTACACACGACTTCCAAGAGCTTAATGGGGATCAAAAGCCCTTTGGACCAACCGAGAGGTAATGAATTATGACTGTACAGAGCTTATTTCTAAGTGACTACGAGTATTTTCGAGTAACTCATAAAGTATCAAAAGAACAAGCAAAAGCAGCTACAGCTATTAGAAATTGCAGAACAGACGCTTTAGGAGGTCATAGGCATGCATGTGATGCGTGTGGCGATTCAAAAATCAGCTATAACTCATGTCGAAATCGTCATTGTCCACAGTGTCAGGGAGTTAATAAAGAGATTTGGGTGGATCAAAGAAGCAAAGATATTCTACACGCACCTTATTTTCACGTTGTATTTACCATGCCGGAACAATTACACATGTTGATCTATCATAATCAACAACTACCTTATACATTAATGTACAAAGCAGTGGCAGAGACGTTGACCGGACTCGCCTGGGATGATAAATACTTAGGTGCTCAAATTGGCTTTCTATCCGTCTTGCATACTTGGGGACAGAACTTACACTATCATCCACATATTCATACGATTGTCTTGGCCGGAGGCCTAACAAAAGATAACCGTTGGAAGGAAACGAGCGATAAATTCTTTATCCCTGTCAAAGTCTTATCCAAAAAGTTTAGAGGTAAATTCCTTTATTATCTCAAACAATATTTTAATCAAAAGCAATTAAAGTTCTTCACAAGCACAAAAGAATTTCAATCTCGTACACAGTTTCAACAGATAGCTGTTATGAAAAGGATTGGTATAGCTATACCAAAAGAACATTTTCTGGTCCCTTAGCAGTAATGAAATATCTTGGATTATATACACACCGCATCGCTATTTCGAATCAGCGCATTCTATCAGAAGGTTATGATACGGTGACCATCGGAGTAAAAGATTACAAGAATAACAATAAGAGAAAGCAAGTAACGATGACTAAAGTAGAATTTATTCGTCGCTTTTTAATGCATGTATTGCCAACAGGCTTTGTAAAAGTACGGCATTATGGCATACTAGCAAATCGAAATAGGAAAACGAAGTTGGCTCGTTGTCGGAAATTAACAAAAAGTCCTACGTATATGAAGGCTTGAGTAAAATTGAAGTTCTTGGCAAGATACTGAATAAAGATTTGATTTTATGTCCTTCGTGTAAAACTGGTCATCTAGAGATTATAAATTCATTCAGGATACCTTGATTGAATGGAAAATAAATACTTTTTTAAAAGCCTCTTCAATGGGGAGGGGGAAAGTATACCCAAATCTAGTTCTAATCTGCGAATTTAATTGAAAAACGCAGGTCAGGACTAGAAAAAAGGATAAATAAATAGATCAAAAGAAGCCTAGGGAAGATTGAATCCCCATAGGTAGAGAGGGGAGCGACTTCGTCCTTCTGGGACAATCAAAAATTTGCGGGTAGTGGTAATACGAAACAGAAAAAAGGCACAGTTAGCTTAAATAGCTAATTGTGCCTTTTTTTCTCGCAAACTTCCGATTGTTCCCTGAAAGAACCGTCCCTATGGCTCTATGATAGATATATCCTCACCACATCCAACGCACCATCCACAATCAAAATTAATAAAATGTAAAGGGATTTACCAACTAATGTCGAATTTATTATTCGAATAAGCTAGATGACAATTGAATAAGGAGGCGCCGATGAGCAGAAAAATTATTTTATACGGTTCAAGTGTGGCAGCAATAACTGTAATTGTGATGGTGCTGTTATTTAACCTCACCAACCCGAACAATGCTGGGAATGACATTACAGTCTTGGCTTCGGGGGATACGGGAAAGCAGGAGGAGCGGAGCAATTTAAATCAACTGGTACCGACTGCTACCCTTACAGAAATTACCGGTGAGGTATTTATTGTCCCAGCTAAGCAAGGTGATGATCAGGTAGTGGCAACCGAAACTAGCAAGTTAATTCAAGGAGATACGCTAGTTACGGCAGCAGGGGCCACGGTCAAGTTAGTGTTTGATGCTGAACAATATGCTGTTTTAGGTGAGAGTACGGAAGTAGAAATCAAGGAGCTTTATAACTCAAATAAAGGTCTTCACATTCTACTAGAACAACGGGCAGGAAAAGTGTGGCATGCTGGACACCATGAGGACTATGCGGTCGACATGACGGATTTAAAAGTAACTACAGATGGCACACATTTTGGTACCTTCTCTGCAAATCAATCTATGTTTGTGTTTAGTGGAGGGACTAGCGCTAGTTTCACTTACATGGATGAAGAAGAAAAAGAAGAGCAAGATTATGAGCTAATCATCTATCCGACACAGGAGATAACGCTTGATCCGGACCAATCGGATAATCCGGATCCGTACGTTAGAATTATTGACCCAGGGGATTTTGTTGACGCTTCTGATCCTGCAATCATTAAAGAATTACTCAAAAACAAAAACGAAATTGATCAAGAAAATGAGGATTTACTTAAGAAGCTGCAAGAACATCCAGATCCCTCTAATCCTGAAGAGGTACTACAGCCTAGTGATTTGGACATCTATCAACAAAACATGGATAACATGATTCAAAATATTATCAAGCAATCGCTGCAGCAAAAGAAGATAGATGAGCTAACTGTAAAGCAGATTGTAAAGGAAGAACTGAAAGAAGAGCAGTGGGACTTTGAGAATGTTCCCCCAGTTATAATTGCAAAAGAATTGGATAAAAAAGCACTAGATCAGCTAATCGAAGAACAGAAAAAGCAGATACAACAAGATCAGGAGCATGCTAATGAGGAAGGACAAGATAAATTAAAGGAGGAAGAGATTAAGCATTTACTAGAAATAATTGAAGAAACACAAGAAATGTTAAGAAAACAACAACAAGTGAAAGAGCAAGAACAAATGAAGAAAGAAATACAGCAAAAGCTTGAGAAGGAATTAGAGGAACAGAAACGTAATGCAGAACAAGAGGAAATAAAAAAACAGCAAGAGCTACAGAAACAACAAGAGTTACAGAAACAGCAAGAGGAAAAAATAGCTAAACAGAAAATGGAAGATCAGCTAGCGCTAAATCAAGCGTATGCACAAATAGACGCTGATGTTTTGCTTGGAAATGAGGGCAAAACATTTCATTTAGCAAATTCAGCTATTTCCATCCGTGCGAGATCTAGCAATCAAAAGGTGGTCAAGGTCGAGGTGAATCAGTCAGATATAACGCTGATCCCAATATCCAATGGTAAGGTGACGTTAACCGTTACAGGGAAATTGAACGGTTTGAGTGTTAGCAAAACGGTTCACATAACTGTGGAAATGCAACCAACTGAGGGACCAAAAGCGATCAGCTTCACGGATATAGGTAAGTTGCTTGGATCTGTCGCTGGTAAAGTAGGCATTCAAAAAGCAGATGACGAGCTTAACATTTCAGGCTACACACTATATTGGGCATCCGATAAAAAAGAGAAGCTTGGCAACCCAATCGCTAACCTTCCGAAAACAGGTGAAAATCTCGTTTACACTTTTACGGAAGAAACGAAGATACCAACTGGCGCAACAGGACTTCTAGCCTACTCGCATAATAAGGCCGGTGAATCTAGTACTGCATCGTATGTGTCGTTCGTTGATTTGCAGGAAATACAGGTGAAGGGGTCGTTAGCAAATGTGATTTTGCATGCAGGACAAAATCAGTCATTCGAACTCACGAACATTTTCGAAGGGGAAACAGGAGCCTGGATCGATCCAGCAGATGCTGTGTATCATGTCGAGCTTAGCTCAGAGGATGAAGATGAGGCCAGAGCTTACGAGGATGGCGGATTCTATGTAGAAGGGCTGAAACTTGGAGAAACCACGATAACTGTAACGGTCACCAATGTCGACACGAATCAACACGCATCGACCTTATTCCATGTAACAGTCAAGGACGTCCCAGCCAAAGCACCTGCTGGTGTAAGGTTTACAGACACGAATCCATTACGTGGAAAAGTAACTGGAACTGTTTCAATTATTAAAGCAGCCGACGAAAGTGATCTGACGGATTACGTATTGTACTGGGCAACGAATACGAAAGAGAAGCTCGGTGCCCCGATTGCAACACTTCCGAAGACAGGGGATACGATCAGCTACCCATTCACTGCGGGAACGGCAATCCCGGATGGCGCAACAGGGCTCCTAGCATATTCGAAAAATGCCGTAGGGGAATCGCGCGTTGTGTCTTATGCGTTGTTCGTTGATTTGCAGGAAATGCAGGTGAAAGGGTCACTAGCAGATGTGACATTGAACGCAGGTAATAACCAAGGGTTAAGCCTCGCTCAGATTTTTATGAGTGATACAGGAGCCTGGATCGATCCACTAGATCCTGCTTATCATGTTGAGGTTAGTTCAGCGGATGAATTAGTGGCGAAGGTAAACAAAGATGGCGATTATTTTGTGGAAGGTGTAGAACCCGGAACAACAACGATTACCGTAACAGTCACCAATACCGAGAAAAATCAACATGCATCGACCTCTTTCCATGTGACAGTCATGGACAGCGTCCCAGCTGAAGCTCCTGCTGGACTGACGTTTACAGACACGAATCCATTACGTGGAAAAGTATCCGGAACTGTTTCAATCACCAAAGCAGCGGACGAAAGTGATCTGACGGATTACGTATTGTATTGGGCAACGGATGGGGAAGAAAAGCTCGGTGCCCCGATTGCGACACTTCCGAAGACAGGGGAAACGATCAGCTATCGATTCACTGTGGGAACGGCAATCCCAGATGGCGCAACAGGACTCCTAGCATATTCGAAAAATGCCGTAGGGGAATCGCACACTGTGTCTTATGTGTCGCTAGTTGATTTACAGGCGTTGCAGGTGAAAGGCTCTTTGCCAGATCTGACATTGCAAGTTGGTCAGAGGCAGTCGTTAGAGCTTGGGAATATCTTTGTGGATGAGGATGGAGAATGGATTAGTCCACGGGATGATGGTTCCTATAAAATCCATTTTAGTTCAGAGAATGCAAATTCAGCGTGGGCATACGAGGATGGTGGCTATTTTGTAGGTGCATTAGGTATGCCTGGTGAAGTAACGATTACGGTTACGTTAACCAATAAAGAAAAACATATGCAAGTTTCCACCACGTTTGTTGTAACAGTCGAGGACGTCCCAGCCGAAGCTCCTGCTGGTGTAACGTTTACAGACACGAATCCGTTGCGTGGAAAAGTGTCCGGAACTGTATCGATCAACAAATTATCGGACGAAAGTGATCTGACGGAATACGTATTGTACTGGGCAACGGATACACAAGAAAAGCTTGGTGCCCCGATTGTGACACTTCCGAAGACAGGAGACACGATCAGCTACAGTTTTGATCCAGAAACGACTATTCCGGATGGGGCAACAGGGCTATTAGCATATTCGAAAAATAGTGTTGGCGAATCACGCACCGGGCAATATACGTTGGTTGTGGATTTACAAGAAATGCAGGTGAAAGGGTCGCTAGCAGATTTAATATTGGAAGTTCGCCAAATATATTTGTTAGACTTGTCTACTATTTTTATTGACGAAGAGGGAGAATGGATTAATCCAAGAGATCCTTCCTATACTGTCAAGTTTAGCACTGAAAATGAAAACGTAGCTTGGCCATACGACGATGGTGGCTATTATGTAGAGGTCCCAGCCGAACTTGGAGAAGCAACGATTACTGTTACATTAACAAATAAAGAAACAAACAAGCAGATCTCTACCACGTTTGTAGTTACAGTAAACGGTATTTCTGTGTAACGTATTATCGAGGCTATTTCAATTGCCACGGAACTGCAATAGGCTGTCGAGAAAAATCTCGGCAGCTTATTTTAAAAGATAAGAAAACTCGAAGATGTCTAGCTCCAGCGCCTACCCCCTCTCTGGTCTTAAGTCAATCCTCTATGTGGCAAAGACCGCCACGCCGAGGCTGCACTTAATGTCGGGGGTGAGTAGGGCGCTTGCGCTTTTCTTAATTAATAGTTTAGTCAATTTCATAATACTGATTTTTAGCTACATGATTCCATATATAGTTGGATTAAATCGTCTCCGAACTATATATGGAATCACATAGCTGTATAAGGTAATTATGAAATTGACTCAGTTAGTAAAACCTACTAATAGAGGTTGTTCAAAAAGTCCCCTTTCTATCACGATGATTACTCAAGTAGCTTATCGGCGTCGAAGATTGAATTCAGCCGAAAAATCCGGTCCTCACGTAGGTTCTGTCTACGCTCCGGTCCTCTTTTTCTAGCTTCATCCAATCTTCTCGGTGCTAAAAACGGAACTTTTTGAACACGCACTAATAGTTAACTTCTTAGTAGCATGAAATCTTTATCCAAAAAAAACTCACTATATACTCTCAATAGCTCTTTTAATAAATTCCATAATCTTCAAAAAGGCACGGGATGCTTTCTCCGTGTCTTTTTCTTTGATAGCCTGCAACATCTCTTCGTGATATGGATAACTTTTATCAAAAATATCTTGAATACCAAATGGTTCGTTCCAAAATTCATGAAACGTATCCCAGACAGAATCAATTATGCTTTTTAGCATCACGTTATTTGCAGCTTCATAGATCGTTTGGTGAAATAATGCGTCGGCGAGGTTTGCTTTATCGCGCTCATTAGTTTCGATATAGTGAACATATTCTTTCAGGTGATTTTCCATCTTGTTGATATCAGACTGTGTTGCCTTTTTGGCTGCCAAGTCCACCGCTTTTCCTTCCAAAGCAATTCTAACTTCTAATGCTTCTAATAAAAACTGTCTTTCATTTTCTATTTCAAAGGCAGTCTGGATTTGAAAAGGCTTTGTATTTTTAACGAAGGTACCTTTCCCGTTTAATATCTCCAAATAACCTTGTGATTCAAGAAGCTGCAGTGCTTCCCTTAACGAGGACCTACCTATTCCTAATGTTTCAATAAGTGAAGAAACAGCTGGAAGGCGGTCACCTTCTTTTAGTTTTTCCTTTTTTATATATGCTTTGATTTCATCGGCGACTAATTCCGAAAGTCGCTTCTTTTTTAATGTTTTCACGCACTCACCCTCTTACTTTTCCTGATATAAGTGTATAATAACTTCTTTTATTTAGCCAATAATACTAAGTTATTCGAATTCATAATATTGATTTTACAACGATGTATACAACTATGTATTTTGATTAAACTGCTCCAAACTAAAGAAGTGTGGTAATATTAATAATCTGAATATTCTAACCTTTCATACAGGTTGAAAGTATGATAAAATAATTTTAAGCTTATAAAAAGTATTTCGCCAATCATCATAGGAAAGAAGGTTGACTAACACATGAATTACACCGACGAAGAAATCTGCACGCAAATTGGTGACGATCCTTCCAAACATCATGGCGCAGTTTCTCCTCCAATATATCAAACTAGTCTTTTTGCATTTGCTAGCTTCAAAGATTTTACCGAAGCGCAAAAACTGGAAAGGGAAAATTACGTCTATTCAAGAGGGGTAAATCCAACAGTAGAACTACTAGAGCAGAAGTTAGCTGCTCTTGAAAGGGGGGATTCCTGTAAGTGCTTCGGATCTGGAATGGGTGCAATTAGTGCGGTGTTTTTCTCGTTATTGAAAAGTGGAGATCATGTTCTATTAATCAATAATATCTATGGGCCTACAACCCAATTGATTGACTATCTAAAAAAATTCAAGATTACGTATAGTTTTATAGACCATGAATTAACTAACATTCAAGAAGCGATTCAAGAGAATACTAAGCTTATTTATGTGGAAAGTCCAGGTACAATGCGGATGAAGGTAGTGGAACTTGAAGCCGTCGTAAAACTCGCTAAAGAGAAGGGGATTATTACAGCAATTGATAATACGTGGTCAACCCCACTCTTTCAAAAGCCATTAACAATGGGATTTGATTTATCGATTCATTCACTAACGAAATATATCGGTGGTCATAGTGATGTAGTTGGAGGAGCGGTGATTGGAAATCGTAGATTAGTTGATGAAATTTTTCAATATGGTTATCAGTTAAATGGTTCTGTACTAGGGGCACATGATGCATCCTTAATTCTTCGAGGACTGCGGACATTACCGATTCGATTAAAGCAACATCAGGAAAATGCATTAAAAGTTATTGCGTATTTGAAAATGAAAGAAGCAGTTGCTAGTATTCATCATCCCAGTTTAGAACAGTCGCAGTATCCGTTCATGAATACACAAATGAAAGGGTTTACAGGTTTGGTTAGTTTTGAATTAAAGCAGGCTAATTTTGATAGTGTATCTAGATTTATTGATGGATTGTCTCTATTTAAAATTGGTGTTAGTTGGGGTGGCTATGAAAGTTTGGTAACTTCGCCAGTGAAAGTTGATAATGCACAACAACTCATCGAGCAAGGCATTTCACCTGGCTTAGTCCGATTATCTATAGGATTAGAAGGTTCAGATTTGCAGATTCGCGACTTAGAGAAGGGTTTTAACCAATTAAGATAAAATCAAAGGGGAGAGGTAGACATGAGTGATCAAACTGTTAAACGTCCGTCGTTAGGCATGGCATTAATTCCTATATTTATTTCGTTAGCGATTTTTATTGGTGGTATTGGTATTTTGAAGTATCCTGCTGAACTAATGTTGTTATTTGCAGGTGTGGTGTTCGCAATTTTCGCTGTACTACAAGGGCATCAGTGGGGAAAAATCATTGATACCATGGGTGAAAAAATCAAAAAAGCACTTCCGGCTATATTGATTTTATTTGCTATCGGTTTATTAATTGGTACGTGGATAATTTCGGGAACGATTCCGTTATTCGTTTTTTACGGGTTAAATATAATTGATCCAAACTATTTATACGTCCTTGCCTTTTTAGTAACTGCAATTGTGTCAACGTGTGTTGGAACTTCTTGGGGATCAGCGGGTACGATTGGTGTAGCGATTATGAGTATTGCGGCAACCATGGATTTATCTTTAGCAATTACCGCCGGTGCTGTTGTGTCCGGTGCGTATTTTGGGGATAAATTATCACCACTGTCAGATACGACTAACATGAGTTCACTTGCTGCGGGATCCAACATATATGATCATATTAAGCACATGCTATATACAGCGATTCCATCTTCCATACTAGCAATTATTGTCTTTACTATTGTCGGTTTCGGAATTGAAATAAATGAAACACAACTAGCGAATGTACAAGAAATGATTTCTGGAATTGATCAGTTATTTAATCTAAATGTCTTACTTTTAATACCGGCAGTTGTCGTTATCGCAGGATCTTTATTAAAAAAATCACCACTAATTGTTCTTTTCACCTCAGCCGTTACAGCTATGATTCTTGCATTAATTTTTCAAGGTGCATCGTTTTCTAATTTATTCGCTGCAGCCGTATCAGGATTCAATGTTGATATGTTGGGATCAGATGCAAGTGTAATTAGTGAAGATATGCAATCATTATTAAATCGTGGCGGGCTCTATTCCATGTATAATGCAACGTTCTTCGTCTTTGTTGCATTTTTCTTTGCCTCTGCATTAGAAGTATCTCAAGCATTAAACGTAATTTTGGAAAGAATTATCGTTCATTTGAAAACAGTTGGAAGCATCACATTCTCCGCACTTGTTACAGGATTCGCCGTTATTAACTGTACATCAAATGCCTTGGTTTCGTTCTTCCTGGTCAAAGATATTTATGGGAAGGTCTATCGTCAGAAGAATATGCATCCAGTCAACTTGTCCAGAAACATGGAAGACTCGATTACGATTACAGAAGTGCTAATGCCATGGACAGTATCCGGGGTATTTATGGCTACTACGCTTGGTGTCGGCAACTTTGAATTTTTACCTTGGGCGATTTTTAACTTAGGTGGATTTATTTTCTCTGCACTATATGGATTCCTCGCTCCGTATACGAAAGGTTTTGGAATTCGGATGTTAGATGATGAAGATAAAAATCAGTCTAATAATTTGACGAATTCTAAAGAATTGCAGCAATAGGAAAAACTTCAAAGCACGATTGGGAGGGTCTTACTAAGTGAGACCCTCTTTTACGTTCAATCGTTGCTCTTTTACTGCTTAGGACTGACAGTGTCTGGTCCAGTAAGTCTGCTCCTTACATCCATTAACTTTGAATCTCTTCTCCAAACACCAATCTATAACCTAGTGCAAATATGTTGTAAAAGTAGTAAGGGTTTTTGTTTTTCTATAGCCAAGAACAGTATCCTGCCTATTAAAAGTTTGTGAAGTTGTTTGCGAAGACAAAATCATTACCAAAAAACAAAAATATTACTAATTTAATCTGTAGGAATTAAAATCACTAAAGATTTTTAGGATATCTTCTAAAAATCTTTCTAACATTGTATTTAGAAACTTGCTAGTATTTAAGAGAGTACAGAAAACGCTTACACACAAGAGGTAGAGGAGGTTAATCTAAACAGATTTGGAGCTCGGATAATCAATCGGGACGGATTTGGATCCTGGGTTAGGATGATGCACGTACTTTAGCTTCTTGATATTAGGAAGTAATGTCAGTATATAGCAATTATGAAAACCCTTCACATCGTGCGTGTACTGATATATCACCAAATAGTAATTAATGAGTATGAGAGCCTAGCCGTGATTTTTGCTTATACAGGTAGCGTTTTTATGCTTATATAAAAGGAGGAATTTAATTGAAGAATAGTAGACGCATATTTGCAGTGATGATGATTATATTATTGGTATCCACTAGTATTAATCTAAACGTATTTGCTGCAGGAACAACGGAAACTGTTACAGGGGGAGATGTTAGTGTGTCATACGATGTGACATTACCACAAGGGTATGATGAAAATGGCCGCTCATATCCTGTGCTTTATGTGATGCCGGAAGATGGAGTATCATCATATAGCGATCAAATGTTAACAATGATTCAAGAAAAAATTTCAACAGATCATGCTGGTGACATGATTGTTGTAGCACCGAAGTTTGTTGAAGGTGAAGATTTCCGTGTTACGATGGATCAAATCATTACGCATGTCGACGAGAATTACAACACAATTCCAACAGTGAATCAACGTGCGATTCTTGGTGCCGGAATTGGTGGTTACATGGCATACATTATGGGTATGACAGATACTGAAGGGGACACGGACGCAGTTCTTTCTGCTCCAAACCAAATTAAAAACATTGGTAGTATCCGTGGTAATTTTACCGGATCTGATCATCCATTAACTGAAGAATACGACGATGTTTATGATATTATTTCTGAAATTGGCAAGGAAGATATATTAAACTATTATACTTATCTTGATGGTCCAACAGAAGATTCTTATACTTATATGACTAACTCTACCAATGATATCGGTTCTTTGTTCATTGATTGGTATAAGACATTGTCTTATGACTACCATGAGTATACCGCACGTTTCGGGTCATATGACGATGCCTTCCTAGAAGAGTCGATTAATCGTGTTATTAATCGTTTTAGCCAACAATTCTATTCCGATATGGTGGATGGCAACGTTTCGATAACGCCGCAGGTGGCAGCAAGTGCTGTCGAAAACATAGAGGTAGAATATACGATTAATGTAAGTGATTTTTATAGTACAACTTCTTCTAAAACTGCTGATATGACGGTTAAGGTTGAATTAACCGACCCAGAAGACGGAAGTGTACTTCATTCAGATGCAAAAACACTTAGCGTTGCAGGTCCAGATCGTTTTGAGGGAACGTTCACAATTCCGAATACCGTAAATGGAGCTAGCTCAAACGTTACTGTAACTGCAGAAGTACTTGGATATAAAGTGGAAATTGGCAATCAGTCCTTAATACGTATTATGGATACTGGTACGGAGGCAGATGAACAGTTAATAGACCTTATGGGTGACTGGAAATTCAATGCCTATAAACCTTACTCCAATACGGATCGTGTAGCATTGGATGATATAAATAATCTTACTAAAGATAAATGGAGTACTTGGGGCACTGTACAACCGGCACTTGGCTGGTGGTCAGCCGATTTTGATGAAACCCTTGGCGGAAATTCAAATTGGATAGGTTATGCTTGGTATGTTCGTGAGTTTGATATGCCAGCAGATTTTCAAACGGAGGACCTGATTCTTGCACTTGGTAAGTTTGACGAAGCAGATGAAGTTTACGTTAACGGTGTGCGCATAGGTTCAACAGGTATTCCAGAAGCAGGCGGTGCTTATGACGGATCGAATCCATGGGATGTGGATCGCCTTTATGACCTGGATGCTTCTGTACTAAACTATGGTGGTACGAACACAATTGCAGTTAGAATGGCTAACTCCAACGGCGGCGGTGGTTGGTATGAAGGCCCGGTTGGAATCTACTCACCTGCAGCTTATAACAAGATTGTTGGATTGCCATCTGAATTAGCTGAAGCTTCAGTTACACAACAAATTACAGATTTTGTTGCAACCCAACATGCTGCATTGGAAGCGAGCGATATTCAAGCATATGCGAAGACAGTTGCTGCAGATTACTTCCAAGCGGGATATGATAAAAATCGTTTAGTTGAAAAAGTTAGCACTTATGTGAGTGGAGAAGGAAATGTATCTGTCACGGACAGCTCTGTTAATGTATATAACTACAATGGTATGTATTTATATCAAGCTGATCGAACGATTACAACTGCGAGTGGCGAAACGGTTACAGAACAAGTAAATGATTATTATATTATGGAAGATGGTAACGTGATTTTATATGGTGATCATGACCGCTTTTATGTGGATACTTATCCATCTGCATATGGTGCAAGTGCACAGGGAATAGATGGTATAGCAGATATGACACACCGTGTTTATCTACCGGATGGATATTTCAATTCAGATAAAAGATATCCTGTTGTGTATTTATTGCACCAATTCAGCAGTACAAGTAAATTCTATGAAATTGATGGAATTGACGCTCTGCTGGATAAAGGAATTGCAAATGGTGATATAAAAGACATGATCGTTGTCATTCCTGACAGCAGTGCTATTAGCTGGTGGCGAGGAGATTGGGAATTGATGGTGACAGAAGATTTAGTCCCATTTGTTAACAATAACTACCGCACAATTTCTGATGCAAGGTTCAACGGAGTGGCGGGTGCATCGATGGGTGGCCAAGGCGCTTATGGTGTTGGCTTAGAAAATCCAAACTTATTCTCATCGATTACTAGTTTCTTTGGTGCTTTTAGCTATGGTGGAGCACACAGTCCGAATCTGATTGCTGAGCAAGTTAGTGATGAATATTTAAATTACTATACGCATTACTTTATTTCTGGTAACAGAGACGTATATGGATTCGGTAGCCCTAACATTAAATTGGACAAACAACTACGTGCAAGCGGTGTTGATCATATGTTTATGATTGAAAACGGTGAACATACAAGTGCATTTTATATCCCGCACGTTATCGAAGCATTTAGTTATGTGAGTGATAACATGTTTAGCACTGGTGGAGAGATTGCAAATAACGCAACCGGTGCATTGGAAGCAGCAGTAAGTGATGCTGTTTTGGATATTTCTGCAACATTACAATTGGATAGTGAATTCAGCAAATGGCTGAATGTGGTTCCGGATTCTGATTTTACGAAAAATACAAATCCAGAAATGACAATTCCAGTTACTTTAGAAATCGTACAAGATGGAAAATCTGTCTTTAAACAAGTTGAATATCCAGTCGTATCAGGTTCCACATCTTTGGAATTTGATAAACAGATTGTTTTAGGTGGTTCTCTGTCAGATGCGTATAGTGTCGATCCGGAAAAAGACTTCACGCTACGAGTATATGCATCTCTTTTAGACACAAATAAACAAATCGGTACTTTTGCATATACCGCACCGGATGAAGAGGAAGAAGATCCAACAACAGACCCAGTCGTGGACAAACCTGATGTAGAACAACCTACTAAAGCCGTAGTGAAGAAAAATGCAGATTATGATAAGAAAACGAAAAAAGCAACAATTAGTGATGATTCTTTAGATAAACTTGCTAACGGAGGTACGCTTGAGGTTAGCCTTAAAGCTGCCAAAGGTGCTGATGAAGTTACATTGGAATTAACAGCAGCACAAGTCCAAAAACTAAAAGACAAAAATGCATCGATTGTACTGTCTAAAGATGATTTGAATATCAAAATCCCTGCGGTTAACTTTACGGGAGAAGGATCTGTTCAAATTTTGATTCAAAAATATCAGGATGATGAAGCATATTTATCTTCTGTATATAACCTTACAATTAAACAGAGCGGTTCCATCATTGATACGTTTGACGCGCCTGTAACCCTTACATTCAAGGTGAATAAAAACGCGAAAAAGGCAGAAAAAGTTAACGTGTATTACTACAATGAAGAGACCGAAAAATGGGAATTAATCGGTGGGGAGTTTGATGGGAAATATGTAACTGCTGACACAAACCATTTTAGTATCTTTACTGTGTTAAAATCTGATGAGCAAGAACTAGTAACCGAAAAACCGATTGTTGAAGATAAGGAAGAAGATCAGCAACCTGAGGAATCAAAAGACGATGAAAAAGGAAAGGAACAACTTCCAGATACAGCATCTAATCAATTTAACTGGTTGCTAGCGGGACTTGCTTTGTCGGTTATTGGTTTTCTATTGTATCGGAAAAATAAGCACTTAATAAAGTAGAAAAAAAACTGTAGCGACAAGGAGTTATCACGGAAGAATAGGGCTTTTCATTAGTTGTACAAACTAATGGAAAGTCTTTTTATGTAGTAAAGGATGATCAGTCTTATCTCAAATTGATTATGGATAATTGTGACTACTATATTAACTTAATAGTGTA
>NZ_JBJGXI010000016.1:0-91655 GCF_045635475.1 Radiobacillus sp. PE A8.2
TCCCAAAGAGCACTTCTGAGTGGATCTTCAGCCCGTGCTGTTCCCGCTGGAGTCGACTGCCTGGAGCTCCAATCACCCAACGTAAAGGCACCCCCCTAGCAGCGGAGGAAATCCACTTCGACTCCTCGAAAATGGAACCCAATTTTCTTCGTGCGATGCTTCGCTGTCGTAGCTTTCCTTGTCCTGCGGGACTAGTGGCGTAAGTGAGACCCCGCAGGAGCGAAGCGACGAGGAGGCTCACAAGCCCCCCGCGGAAAGCGAAGTGGATTTCCGCAGCGGTGCTAGCACTCTCCAAGTTACGACGGAGTTTACTTCAACTATGTAATAAAAAGCAACAAACTTTACGAAAAGTGCCTATCCATAAGAATCATCAATTTATTTTTACCTATAACAAACAAAAGCGGAGGGCCTTGAATGATTTCAAGTATACCTCCGCTTTTTAAATTAACTAAAACTAACTTAATATAGTAACTTCTACTTCCCTAACTCCCCATTGTAAAGCAATTTCTGTTGTTGGGACATGTAGATCAATCTTGTTTCCTTTGATTGCGCCACCTATGTCACCAGCAATAGCTGTTCCATAGCCTTCAACGTGTACTTTTGTTCCTAATGGGATCACATTAGGGTCAACTGCAATCACTTTTTTGTCACGATCTTCGTTTAAGTTAATCCCTGTTGATGTTATACCAGAGCATCCTGCACACTCTGCTGTATAAGCTGTGGCTACCATTGTTAACGTTTCAGCAGATTCTTGCTTATTCTTCTCTGGTGTTTTGTCTTGTTCTTGCTGTGCCTTATTTTCTTGTGTTCTTGCTTTCTGCACTTCATCTTGTTGCGGGTCAGCTTGTTCTTGCTTTTTAGCAGTTGCTTGTTCCGTTTTAACAGGAGTAGGCTCTGGCACATCGATATTTGGGATTACGAGCTGCTGGTCACGAGTGATCACATCTGATGTTAATGCATTCACAGCTGTTAAATCCTCGATACGTACATTATACTCGTTAGCAATTTCCTTTAAGGAATCACCTGCTTGTACATCATGTGTTACTACATCTTCTGCTGCATTGTTCTCATTTTGGAAAAGTGAAAAGAAATTTAATTCTTCATCTATAATCAATTGTGTATTGTGAGTTCGTTGATTGTTTTGTTCTACCGCTGATGCCGGTAAGCTGATTACAATTGCTATACTGATTAAAATGATTAGAGACACTATTACTTTCTTCATTTATTGTACCTCCTTTTTCTGTGACAAGCCCTATCCTAACATAGATAAGAAACTCCTGTGGTTACAGGGAGATTAAGAGTGTATGACAAACCTAGCAATCTATCATATTCTTGTCATCTTTGTCATTGTGGGGTAATATTTGAATGTTTTATACATGGAAATTACATAATTGCAGAATATTTGCGCTTAATAGACTGAAACTATCCGCCGAGTCTAACCGTATAGTACAGGAGATGAACATACGGAGGTGTAAGGAAATGATATTGCTCGCGATATTTGTACTAGCAGCAGGTGTACTCATGCTTTTCAAGCCTAGTTTAGTGTGGGAAATAACAGAGAGCTGGAAGTCAAATGACGGTACAGAGCCTTCTGATTTTTATATTTTTTCTACGCGATTTGGTGGTGTAATGTGTACGTTAGCAGGAATTGGTGGAGTTATTGCATCGGTCCTTTTATAGAATGACTCTTTTCGTAGCGTTTGTTGCTTTTTTATTTAATATTTAAAGTTAAATTCCACGAAGTGCTTGTGATTTACGCTCCAGGCAGTCGCTTTCCGCGGGCACGGCTTCAGCTAACTCAGAAGCAAAATGCGCTTCTGAGTGGATCTTCAGCTCGCGCTGTCCCGCAGGAGTCGACTGCCTGGAGCTCCAATCACCCGACATGAAGAGCAATCCCGTTAGCAGCGTAGGAAATCCACTTCGACTCCTGCGGGACTAGTGGCGTAAGTGAGACCCCGCAGGAGCGAAGCGACGAGGAGGCTCACTAGCCCCCCGCGGAAAGCGAAGTGGATTTCCGGAGCTGTGCAAGTACTCTCCAAGTATAGAAAAAGCTTGAGGTTTCCCCTCAAGCTTCAATCATCTTCACATATTAATACGGATCAGCTTCGTGGCTTTTCTTAACGGCTTCCTCTGTTGCCTCGTTTGCAGCTAATGAACCTTGCCCATATCTTGTTTTACTCGCTTCACGCCCTGGGACTTTATCCATTTCCATATCTTTCATTTCCTTCATACTTTTCATTTTCATTTCAATTGCTTCTTTCACACGACGACCATAATCTCCATCTGCTTGTGTGAAGTGATCAATCATAGCATCCTGAATTTTTTTATCACATATCGAAAGTGCATCGGATAGGTTTTTAATTAATTCGTCACGCTCCCAGTCTTCGAAGCTTCTGTAGGTGTGGCCTGCTTGCCCAAAGTTGTTGGGACGGTCAATTGGTGCACTCATTGCTGCTGCATTAAATGTTGGTCTATGCGGCATGCGTCCTTCTCTATCTGCTTCCTTAAAACCGCCAAGCATCGATGGCTCATAGTTAATATGTGGATTATCACCAGACTCTTTCGGGTCGCGTACATCCATTTGTCCGCGCTCCTGATTTGTGCGAATTTTTGTTTGCGGCTCATTTACTGGCAACTTTAAATAATTTGCACCAACACGATAGCGTTGTGTATCGGAGTATGAGAAGGTGCGTCCTTGTAACATTTTATCATCCGAAAAGTCCATGCCATCAACAAGCACTCCTGTACCAAAAGCTGCCTGTTCAATATCTGCATGAAAGTCTACTGGATTGCGGTCTAAGACCATGCGTCCTACCGGCAACCACGGGAACTTATCCTCTGGCCACAACTTTGTATCATCAAGCGGATCAAAATCAAGCTCCTCGTGGTAACTATCCTCCATAATTTGAACGAATAACTCCCATTCCGGATAATCTTCTTTTTCAATCGCTTCATATAAATCTTCTGTGGCATGATTTACATTTTTCGCTTGAATCATATCAGCTTCTTTTTGTGTTAAATTTCGAATGCCTACCTTTGGCTCCCAGTGATACTTTACAAGAACGGCCTCACCTTTTTCGTTCACCCATTTATACGTGTTAACACCAGAACCTTGCATGTGGCGATATGTAGCCGGAATTCCCCATGGCGAGAAAAGAAATGTAATCATATGTGTCGCCTCCGGTGTACGGGAAACGAAATCAAACATCCGTTCAGGATTGGGAACATTGGAAGCCGGATCTGCTTTAAACGCATGAATCATGTCAGGGAACTTCATCGCATCACGAATAAAGAAAATCTTTAAGTTGTTACCAACGAGATCCCAGTTTCCATCTTCTGTGTACATTTTCACCGCAAAACCTCGGGGGTCACGATCAGTTTCAGGCGCATTTTTCGCTCCTGCCACCGTAGAGAAACGAACCATTAATGGTGTTTTCTTACCAGCTCCAGAAAATACTTTAGCACGTGTATACTTTTCTACCGGCTCATCACCAACTTTTCCGTATGTTTCAAAATAACCAAATGCTCCTGAACCACGTGCATGCACCACACGCTCTGGTACCTCTTCGCGATCAAAATGCGAAATTTTCTCGATAAAATGATAATTTTCAAGTGTAGCTGGACCACGATCTCCAATAGTACGAATATTTTGGTTGTCATACACAGGATGTCCCTGACGAGTTGTCAGCGTCTCACGGTTTTCATTTTCTTGATTTGAAGCATTTTTATCTTTGTTTTCCGCCATGATAATAACCTCCTCATTAAAATCACTTTCATCTTTTTCCCCTTATTAGTGGATTTATACAGTCTTACATTTCTTACAACCAAGACAAAACGCAAATAACCCCTTCTAGGGATATTGTCCACTAGAAGGGGTTATTTCATACAAAATTGTTACTTATTTGGTTATTTTCCAGTTTTGATTACAGGTCGCATTAATTTTACCTTGTTTCATTATATAGTTAGCGATTAATTCCGTCATATCAGTAGGAATATCCTTCACAACTGGGTTTCCTTGGAACATATGAAAGTTTCCACCGCCACCTGCACGATAGTTATTCATCACTACATCGTATTCGGCTTTATAATCGATTGGTTGTCCTTGATAGTGTAGCATCGTGACGCGTTCGCCAACAGGATTAGAAATTTTCAACTCATACTCGATACCTTCCCACATATCATAATTGTAATGCTGTGGTTTCGGTTCCACATATGCAGGGTTAACACTAATTTCGCCGCTTTCGTCAATTTCAAAGTACGTTGCTGATTTTTCCAAAGCATCTTTAATGTCCTTGCCTGTAATTCGAATTACTTTTAACGTATTTGGATAAACATAGTTCGATACAATATCACGCATCGTTACCTTTTGTTTAAAACCTGGTGACGTATTATTGAATAGCGATGTATTCGAAATCGTTACTCCTGCAACATCCATTTGCACAGAATTAATAAACTCAATCAATGGACTATCTTGCAGCCTCGTTTGGAATGGGTCGGTGATTAGCATATCACGGTCGATCTCGCCAATCGGTGTATCCAACCACGCTTGCGTTTGTTCCTCATACTCCTTCGCCAGTAATAAAACCTCAGGGTCCGCTTGTATCTCCTCATCAACAGAAATCAATGCTGGCTGACATTGTTTCAATTCCCATTTGTCTTCATTTTTCTGTAAGGAGAGCTTTACTTCGCCTAACAACTGGCCGTTATTACTTGGCTGTACAACCGCTACATTATTTAAATAGTCGGCAATCGACCTGTGCTGATGTCCCGTTAATAGCACATCAATTCCTTCGATTTCCATACAGATTTGATAACCCTGGTTTTCTCCCGTTAGTTCTTCTGTTGGTTCACCTGTTTCTAAGTCACGCTCAAATCCCCCATGGTACGATACAACAAGTACATCTGGTTGTTCATTCGTTCGAATCTTGTTCACCCATGTTTTTGTCGTTTCTAGTGCATCGGAGAATGTTAAGCCTTTAATATTTTTTGGATCTTCCCAGTTTGGAATGTAATGGGTTGTAATACCTAAGATAGCGACCTTCACACCATCTATATTTTCGATAATATAAGGTTTTCCAAATGCAGGCTCACCTTGTTCATCTAAAACCGTTGCAGAAAGCCAAGGAAAATTAGATTCGTTCATCACCGACTGTAAATAATCTAACCCGTAATTGAATTCATGATTCCCAAATACAGATGCACGATAGTTTAATTGGTTGGCAATTTTAATCATCGGGTTCGGTGTATTTGCTTTATATTTAGCATGATAAAACGTAAGTGGACTGCCTTGGATTAAATCGCCATTATCCATTAATAGGACATGCCCTTGTTTTCGCTTTTGTTTAACGATTGTTGCTATTTTAGCTAAACCTAAATGACGCTCGGTATGGTCTATATAATTAGTTGGAAAAATATAACCATGGACATCACTAGTTACTAGTAATGATATATGTATTTGATTCGTATTGTTCAAAGAATGTTCCTCCTATGTAAGTCCTTCTATTCATCATAGTAGTTTTTTAATAGGAAAGTAAACTACTATGATAGTTATTTACAAAAAATTAGATATATGCTTGTTTTACTGGAATTAATGGGTTGGGCACTGTTGCTCACTGTTTAGGGGCTGCAACCGGAAACGAGCGGCCACCAGTGCACTTATTTTACCTGAAGTTCCTGTTTTGATGATTGTCCGGACACCACAGCCCTTATTTGCCAGAATCACCCTACTTTAGCATCCACTTTCTTCAAATAAGTGCAGTGGTGGCCGCCCAATTGAAATTATGCCTTTTTTGTCACAGATAAAGGCTGTGGTGGCCGCCAATGACTCCCCAGCTTTGTCCGCAATGCAAAGAGACTGCTCGTGAATGAGCAGTCTCTTTCCTTGTTATTTTAAACCATTATTTTTAATAACGTCTTGGTACCAATAAAAGCTCTTCTTTTTAATTCTGCGAAGATCTTTTGGACCATCTTCATCACGGTTAACATAGACAAAGCCGTAACGTTTTTGGTAACCGTTCAACCAGCTTAATAAATCTGTATACGACCATGTGCAATAACCTAATACGTCAACGCCATCACTAATTGCTTCTTGGATAGCTTCTACGTGACTTTGTAAGTAGTCAATGCGGTAATCATCGTTAACAATGTCGCCTTCTTCTAATGTATCAAACGCACCTAATCCATTTTCCGTAATAAGTACAGGTAATTGATAGCGGTTTGAAATTCTACGCAAGGCAATTCGTATTCCTTGTGGGTCAATTGTCCAATCCCAATCCGTTGTATCGAGGTATGGGTTTTTTATTGTTTTAAATAGTCCAGGTGCACCAGAATCTTTGGATGTACCTTTCTTTCCACTTGTATTCATCTTCGTAGCACCAACGCCACCTTCTAGTGGGTTATGCTCAAATGTACCCGATTGATAATAGTTCAGACCCATGAAGTCAGGTTTTGCATTTGCAAGTAGCTCCATGTCACCTTCTTCAATTGTTGGCGCCAAACCATTGTCTTCTAAATAATTCCATGTTGCTTGTGGATATTTACCCCACACGTAGATATCCATCCACCAATGACTATTCATTTCTTCTGCATTTTCCGCAGCAATCACATTTTTTGGATTGCTATCAAATGGATACGCAGGTCCATAGGCAAAACTTGGCCCTACTTTTCCATCTGGAACAAGTTTTCTAAACGATTGAATTACTCTTGCATTAGCCAAGTTTGCAATATGGTTCGCTTGATACATGCGCTTCAGATCTTTAACCCCTGGAGGATGAATCGCATCACGGTAGCCTAAGCCAACAAAAATGTTTTGCTCATTTAGCGTAACCCAATGCTTTACGCGATCTCCGTAGCGTTTAAATAATGTGGAGCAATAGTTGTCAAAATCCTCAATAATCTGACGTGATTCCCAAGCACCATACTCGTCCATCAATGCTTGTGGAACGTCCCAATGATATACAGTAACAAGTGGCTCAATGTTATGTTTAATAAGTTCATCGATCAAATCATCATAAAATTTCAAGCCAGCTTCATTTACTTCTCCTTTACCCTGTGGATAAATGCGGCTCCAAGCGATTGAGAAACGATAAGCCTTCAAGCCCATTTCCGCCATAAGGGCAACATCTTCTTTATATCGGTGGTAATGGTCTACCGCAACATCACCGTTAGTTCCTTTATATGTAGTGCCTTCTTTCTTCGTATATACATCCCACACGGACGGACCTTTCCCATCCTCATTCCAAGCGCCTTCAATTTGATAAGCTGCTGAAGCAGAGCCCCATAGAAAATTATTTGGAAATGGTTTCAACTGTTTATGTTCCATATGTTGCAAACCTCCTAATTTATAATAGTTCACCTCTATGATAAACGATGTGGGCTAGAATATTAAATATTTGGCAACATCTAGTAACTATTTTTATCATTTAAAACTTGTTTCTTTTATGTAACGTAGTGTTTCTGTTGAATTTACAATTGTTTAAAACTAAATTAACACTAGGTTATTAACTGGATGAAATAGTGAAGTTGTTCGACAGAGCAATGCTAACAATTTAGCTTTCTCAACAAAATGATAGCCCCTTTAAGTGATTCTTTCTGTTGCCTGCTTGTTATCGAGCAGGCCTATTTTTTTGGAGATAAATAGAACTCCTTCCACATACTCAAATGCCTCCTTAAACCTTTTTATATCAACCTATATTCAGTACGGTATAAAAAGCAACAATCTATATAAAAACAGCTTTTTAAAGAAAAGTACATGAAGCCCAAAACTTTGCTACCTCAACACCCTTGCTCGATCTGGCTGGAGTGGGTTGCGTGGATAGTTTAGTTCTCTGATCTAGTAGATGTAGGGTCTCTTGGCACTAAACGTACTCGTTCACGCTTTGATCTAGTACATGTTGGGGCTCTTCATATTAAACATACTCGTTCACGCGTTGATCTGGTACATGTTGGCGCTCTTCGCCTTAAACATACTCGGTCACGCCCTGATCTAGTACATGTTGGGCGCTCTTCGCATTAAACGTACTCGTTCACGTGTTGATCTAGTACATGTTGGGCGCTCTTGGCTTTAAACATACTCGTTCACGCGTTGATCTGGTACATGTTGGGCGCTCTTCGCATTAAACGTATTCGTTCACGCGTTGATCTGGTACATGTTGGGCGCTCTTCGCATTAAACATACTCGGTCACGCCCTGATCTAGTATATGTTGGAAGCTCTTAGCCTTAAACGTACTCGGTCACGTGTTGATCTGGTACATGTTGGGCGCTCTTCGCATTAAACATACTCGGTCACGCCCTGATCTAGTACATGTTGGAAGCTCTTAGCCTTAAACATACTCGGTCACGTGTTGAACTAATAAATTTAAGATTAATCGGCCACCACTGTCCTTATTTTATGAATTAACTGCTATTCTGTTTGATTTCATGCAAATAGGTGAACTGATGGCACAGCCAGAACAGATCGGATTTTCATTAATTAAGAAAAGCTCAGAGCGCCGCCCTAGAAACGGAGCGACTGGAGAGAATCGGCGATGACTTAGCAATTAACTACTATCATATTATTTGGATTTTCTTTTACATACTACCAAAATTTAATGTAAATAATATGTGAGATTAGATTGAAATAAACAGAAACTACATGTAAAATAGATAATAAATTAATTTAATTAAGTATAATAACATGCAAAGGATGATAACTGATGGAACAAACACCCGCTTCTTTATTAAAGGAATTTCAGACTATTTTTAACAGCGATGATACACCTCGCTATTTTTTCGCACCAGGTAGAATCAACTTGATTGGAGAACACACGGACTATAATGGTGGTCATGTATTCCCAGCATCTATTTCATTCGGAACCTATGCACTAGCAGCAAAGCGCAACGACAATAAACTTAGATTTTATTCGGTTAACTTTCCGGAAAAAGGTGTCATTGAATGTGACCTTAGCAATCTTGATTTCAAGGATCAAGATAACTGGGCTAACTATCCTAAAGGAATGATTCGCGCCTTTTTACAAGACGGTTTCTCCATAACAACTGGCGCAGATATTCTCTATTACGGAAACATCCCTAATGGAGCAGGCTTGTCATCATCAGCATCGATTGAGATGGCAACTGGTGTTATTTTAGAAAATTTATTTAACCTAACGATTGATCGTGTTCGTATGGTGCAGCTTGGACAGAAAGTTGAAAACGAGTACATCGGTGTAAACAGTGGAATTATGGATCAGTTTGCAATAGGAAAAGGGAAAAAAGGCCATGCAATTCTTTTGGATTGTCAATCGCTCGAGTATCGTTACGCACCACTAGACCTAGAAAACCAAGTAATTATCATTATTAACACAAACAAACGAAGAGAACTTGCTGGCTCTAAATACAATGAAAGAAGAAGTGAATGTGAGCGCGCTTTAGGTGATTTGCAGTCCGAGTTGAGCATTACTAGTTTGGGAGAATTATCAATTGAACAGTTTGAAGAACATAAACACTTAATTAAAAACTCGACGGACATGATCCGAGCAAAGCATGCGGTATATGAAAATCAACGTACATTGGCCGCTTTAGAAAAATTAAAAGAAAACAAACTAGATGACTTCGGTAAGCTGATGAACGAATCTCATCTGTCTTTACAGCATGATTATGAAGTAACAGGCATTGAATTAGATACGATTGTTGAAACAGCTTGGCAACAAGAAGGTGTGTTAGGCGCACGCATGACTGGTGCAGGATTTGGCGGTTGTGCCATCGCCATCGTTGAAAAGGACCATGTTGATAGCTTTAAACAAAACATCCACGATGTATATCTGAATAAAATTGGTTATGAACCTACGTTTTATGTTGCTACGATTGGAGACGGAGCAAAAGAAATCGAGAATGAAGGGGTGTTCAAATGAGTATTTTAGTTTTAGGTGGCGCTGGTTATATTGGCTCACATGCGGTATATCAACTAATTGATCAAAACAAAGATGTTGTCGTTATCGATAACTTGGAAACCGGGCATAAAGATGCGGTTCACCCTGATGCTAATTTTTATCAAGGCGATATTCGCGACATACATTTCTTAAGAGAAGTATTTGAGCACGAGAATATTGAAGCTGTGCTTCACTTTGCAGCTAATTCCCTTGTTGGTGAATCGATGGAAAATCCTTTAAAATACTTTGATAACAACGTTTATGGTACACAAGTCCTGCTGCAAGCAATGCATGAATTTGGTGTAAAACAGATTGTATTTTCTTCAACAGCAGCAACCTATGGCGAGCCAAAGTCAGTACCGATAACGGAAGATATGCCAACATTGCCAACCAGTACGTATGGCGAAACAAAGTTAACAATGGAAAAGATCATGAAATGGTGTGAAGTAGCTTATGATATGAAATACGTTTCCTTACGCTACTTTAATGTTGCAGGTGCAAGAGAATCTGCTGAAATTGGTGAGGATCACCGACCAGAAACACACTTAATTCCAATTGTATTACAAGTTGCCTTAGGACAACGAGAGCAGATCATGATTTACGGTGACGATTATAATACCGAAGATGGTACCTGCATACGTGACTATATTCATGTTGAAGACCTAATTGAAGCACATCTATTGGCACTTGATTATTTGAAAAACGGTGGAACTAGCGATGTGTTCAACTTAGGAAGCAGCCAAGGATTTTCTGTTAAAGAAATAATTGAAGCAGCAAGAAAAGTAACAGGTAAAGACATTCCAGCAAAGTTAGTTGACAGACGCGCAGGTGATCCGAGTGTTCTTATTGCTTCGTCTGATAAAGCGAATAAAATTCTCGGGTGGAAACCAAAAAGATTAGAAATCACTAACATTATTAAAGATGCCTGGAATTGGCATCAAAATAACCCAACTGGTTATGGAGAGGAAGGGTAATAAGATTATGTCTATATATAAACGCATCTCTCAGCTGGTGGCAAAAGGTGTGGAAGTAGAGTTAATTGAAAAAAGTGATGCTATTTATGTACGGAATCAGATCCTTGGTCACCTGCAACTTGCTAGCTTTGAAGAAGACTATACGCCAACTGACAAATCGATACCCGATCTACTTGAAGAACTGATAACTTATGCGGTAGACAATAATATCGTCGAAGATATATTAGACGAAAAAGAAATATTATCAGCAAATATCATGAATTGCTTTTTAGAAATGCCATCAACCGTGAATAAACAGTTTTATGATAGATATGAGCATTCACCGGAAAAAGCAACAGACTATTTTTATGCACTCAGCAAAAATAGTAATTACATCCAAATGAAGCGAATTAGCAAGAACATCCATTATAAAACAAGTACACCTTATGGTGAGATGGATATTACAATTAACCTATCAAAACCTGAAAAAGATCCCGAACAGATTAAAAGAGAACGTGCGATGAAGCAAACAATTCAGTATCCTAAATGCTTGCTTTGTGCGGAAAATGAAGGCTACGTAGGACGAATTGGTCATCCAGCACGATCGAATCACCGTATTATCGAAGTTCCTTTAGCTGGTGAACAATGGTTCCTTCAATATTCACCATATGTATATTACAACGAGCATTCAATTTTACTTGCGGGTGAGCATCGAGATATGAAAGTAAACCGCGGTTCCTTTGATCGTTTAACAGCTTTTGTTGAAAAGTTCCCTCATTATTTTGTTGGCTCAAATGCTGACCTGCCAATTGTCGGTGGCAGTATCTTGAGTCATGATCACTATCAAGCTGGTCGATACGAGTTCGGGATGACGAGAGCAGAAAATGAGTTTACATTTGTTCTAGACAAATATCCTAGCCTTCAAGCAGCCGTTGTGAAATGGCCAATGTCCGTGATCCGTTTATCTGGGAAAAGTAGAACTAAACTAATTGACGCGGCAACTTATATTCTTGATGTATGGAAAAACTACAGCGATGAAAGTAACGCCATTCATGCTTATACTGATGAGACACCACATAACACAATTACGCCAATTGCCCGAATGCGTGATGGACTGTTTGAACTTGACTTAGTGTTAAGAAATAACCGTACAACAGATGAGCATCCGTTAGGGATTTTCCATCCACATGAAGATGTACACCACATTAAAAAAGAAAATATTGGCCTTATTGAGGTAATGGGATTAGCAGTCTTACCGCCTCGTCTAAAAACGGAAATCGATGAAATACGTGCTTATTTGTTAGGTGAGGTATCAAGCGTAGCTGATTATCACCAACAATGGGCCAATCAAATGAAATCCAGTTACAAAGATCGATTAAATGAGAGCAATGTTGACCAAACGATTAAGGATGAATTAGGAAAGAAATTCACCAGAGTGTTAGAGGATTCTGGCGTGTTTAAGGTGAATAAAGTAGGAAGGGATGCTTTTAGGGCATTTATTAATACGTTAAACGCATAGAGTGTTCAAAAAGTGCCAAATGATCCGCGGCGAATCTTTTCGTCACTTTTTGAACAGCATTTTTATCAATGGCTCTTTTCGTAGAGTTTGTTGTTTTTTATGTCATATTTGAAGTAAAATGCGTCGTTGTTTGGAGAGTGCTTGACCCGCTCCGGAAATGCCCTTCGCTTTCCGCGGGGGGCTAGTGAGCCTCCTCGAACTGCGTTCTGCGGGGTCTCACTTAGGCCACTATTCCCGCAGGAGTCGAAGGGCATTTCCTCCGCTGCTAACGGGATTGCACTTTACGTCGGGTGATTGGAGCTCCAGGCAGTCGATCCTCAAAAATGAAAACCGCATTTTCTTCGTGCGGTGTAATTCGGGGAAGTTAATTCAAAGTCCTGCGGGAAAAGCACGAGCTGAAGATCCACTCAGAAGCGCAATTTTGGACTGCGATTACTCGTCCCATCGAAAACATTTGCTTCTGAGTTAGCTGAAGCTGTGCCTGTTTAAAGAAAAACGCTTTAAACTAGTGAAAAGCGACTGCCTGGAGCGGAAATCACGAGCACTGCATTACGACGCATATTAGCTATTTTGCGCATTAACAACAATCTCTTAGAAAACAGCCTTATCAATTGGAGGCTTTAGGATGCAAGTAAAATCAGAGCAAGTACAAACCGACATAACGCTTTATACATTAGTGAATGACAACGGTATGGAAGTTAGCTGTTTAAACCTTGGTGGTGTGATTACTAAAATTATGGCGCCAGATCGTAACAACAATATAGAGAATGTTGTTTTAGGCTTCCGAAATCTTGATGATTACAAGCAGAATCCAACTTACTTTGGCGCACTAATCGGTAGAGTAGCAGGAAGAATTCAAGGATCACAGTTTGAATTAGACAACGAAGTTTACTCATTGGAAGCGAATAATGAAGAAAATCACTTACATGGTGGATCGCACGGATTTCATGCGGCAATTTGGGATGTGGCACCATTTGAAAATGCAGATGAAGTTGGCTTAAAACTATCCCATTTTAGCCCTGACGGTGAAGGTGGTTATCCTGGTAACCTACAAGTAAATGTTACTTATACGCTTAATAACAAAAACGAATTAGCGATAAGTTATCAAGCTAATTCTGATCATAAGACCGCATTAACATTAACAAACCACTCTTATTTCAACTTAAGTGGTAATTTAAAAAATGATATCAAGAATCATAAGGTTACCTTAAACAGCAGTAAATTTGTTGAATTAGACGCGGAACTAATCCCAACTGGAAAACAACTGTCTGTTGAGAATACCGTGTTTGATTTCCAATTAGGGCGCCAGATTATTGACGGTGTAAAATCAGATTATGATCAAAACCTTAATGCTGGAAAAGGCTATGATCACTACTTTCTGTTCGATCATACCAGACCTGAGCAAGCCATCGTAGAAGATCAGCAAAGTGGTCGAAAGCTAATTGTTACTACCGACCAACCTGGGATGGTCATGTATACATCCAATAGCTTAGACGACTCACTAGAACTATTAGAAGGACCATCTAAGCAGCATCTTGGTATTTGTCTAGAAACACAGGCATCACCTGCATCGCTCCATCACGAAGGATTTCCTTCTGTAATTCTAAATAAAGATGAAACATATACAGCTAAAACGACATTTACATTTGATGTAATAAAATAATTATTATCCACGCTTTGGTTCATTGCCAAGGCGTGGATTTTTTTAGTTAAGTGGAACGTGGGGTCAGGTTTATCGTCCCAGCAGGACCTTAAGCTTTCATAGACCGGAACAGTAAACCTGACCCTCTGTTCCCCGTTTTGTACAGAAAAAGGAAATTTAATTGATTTGATATTGATATAGTGAGAAATTTGAATTTTTTACAAAAAAACCATCTTTTATTTTATCGTAATCTTCATTTGAAATTGCGAATCCAAAATTGGATTTAGCACCATTTCCGCTTTGTACAATATTAATTCCTTGTTGTTCGTCATTATATAGTTCTATTTGATTAGAAACGGTTGTTATTGATCCATCTTCGTTAAATGTAACATTAGCTATAAAATTTCCTTTTTCGTAATTCATCTTAGGGGATATATTAAAGAGAAAGTATATATCATTTTCTCTGTTTACAACTTTGTTAAGTAAAATAATTGTATTGTTTTCAACAGCAACTTTTTTATTTATTATCTTCTCTTTTTTTTCCTTATCTTTGATCCATTCAGATTTAATATAAAACTCTATATCAACAGGATCTTTTTTAATTAAAGTATAACCATTTCGTTCTGTTACTTTTTTATAAATTCCACGATCTGCATAATTTAATTGATAATACTTTAAACCAATCATTGATACTAACCCAATAATTAATATAGATGAAATAATCTTTACCCATCGGTTCGTTTTACCCAATAAGATAAGGAATAAGAATGCAACAAAAAGAATTGCGGACACCACCAAAAGTAACACCATTGTGATTGTCATTATAAGAACCCTCCATGTGGTTAGAGGAACGCGGGGTCAGGTTTATCGTTCCAGCAGGACCTTAAATTTTATTCTTATAGACAGGAACAGTAATCCTGACCCCATAGCCGTCAAACTAAGCACAATACTTTAAAATAGTGGAATCTTTTGCTATCCTTCCTTGATCAATTCACCAAGAAAGGATGATTTTTCATGATTTCACTTAAAGACATTCGTCCGTTTGCAGAAGCTATTTATTCTACAATATCTAAATCAGCGTTGCGTCGAATTGCTAGAGATACTAAGTTTGTTCAACGAAAAGGCAAGCTAAAGCCTGAAGATTTTCTCGTGCTTTGCTCTCTTTCAGCTGATTCCGTAAGTGATGAAAGTTTACATGAGCTTTGTGGCACACTTTCTCTTCAATCGAAAACATCTCTTTCCAAGCAGGCACTAGATAGTCGTTTTAATGATAGTGCGACAGCGTTTCTGAAAGAGATTTTCTTTCAATTATTATCTAAACAAGACTGGTTTGTTGCTCCGATTGATGAGAATCGCATGTTCTCACGGATAAGGATTATGGATGCCACGTCTTTTCAATTACCGAATCACCTTACAAATTATCTTGGTACTAATGGCTCTGGTGTGAAGGTGCAGTTTGAATGTGAATGGTATCAAGGCCGATTCCTTCATACTTCTGTGCATCACGGAAAGGCTAGTGATCGAAAAGCCGCGCTTGATGTAGAAGCATCTCTCCGACCAGAAGATCTATGTTTAAGAGATCTTGGTTACTATTCAGCGGAGAATCTAAAGAAAATTGATAAGCAAGGAGCGTCTTATATTAGTCGAATACCAACAAATACAAAACTATGGTTATGGGATACACACCGCGGATGGCTTCCAGTTGATCCGATGCAAGACGCGGAAAATATATCCCCTTTCGACATTCTTAACCTCTCTTATAAAGAATCGTTCTCTGGGTGATAGGTTTTTAAACACTTCTCTTGACACCTTGTCCGAGAACTTACCAATTATCGGAATTTTTCAATGTATTGATTTAGAAAGAGCTAACTTGTTTGTATTATATTGTTCTGTTTCTTATGTTGACAGCTATGGGGAACGCTTCAGCCTCCTAGATCGCAAAGAGCGCTGTCTGCGAAGTCTCAGACTGTTCCTTTCCTTCAATTTGAAACTGATCCGTTTAAATCAAATAATTCAACCAGCAGCAAAGCAACTGCACCCAACACGGTAGCGTTCTCCCTTAACGAAGAAATAACTACTTCCGTCTTTTTGGCTTGCGCCGTTAATGCACGCTTTTCGATCGTCGATTGAATTGAGTTTAAAATGAATTCTCCAGCGTTAGAAACCCCACCACCAATGATAACTTTGCTCGGATTAATAATATGGATCAAATTGGTTAATCCGACTCCTATATACATGCCGGTTTCTTCGAGAATCTTCTTGGCAAATTCATCACCATTGATAGCTTCTTGATAAATAACCTCGCCTGTTAATTCACTTCCATCTTTAGTCCACTGCGTTAAACTACTTTGCTCGTTTTGTTCTAGCGCTTGCAGTGCACGCTCTGCTAATGCAGGTCCTGATGCAAAGGTTTGTAAACAACCATGATTGCCACATTCACACAATTGACCGTGAATATCAATCGTCATATGTCCAATTTCACCTGCTATATCATATGCGCCATGGTACAGCTTGCCATTAACGATTAATCCTGCTCCGACACCACGGCCAATATTGACGGTCATCATACTATCTAAAGCAACACTGTCACCAAACCACGCTTCACCGAGTGCCATCGACCTAGCATCGTTTTCTACTTTCACCACAAACTCAAATTCTGCTTCCAACGCTTGTTTGATCGGTATATCGCGCAAATGTAAATTAGGTGCAAACAAAGAAGTACCAGTTTCAATATCAACTACACCGTGCATCGCAACACCAACACCAATTATTTTTTCCTTATGTTGATGATTCTCGTCCATCATTTCGTAAATGCCTTCTTTTAATATCGTTAAAAACTTCTCATTCGACAAACCAGCTTGAATTGCTATTATCTGACGGTCTACCAATTTTCCTGATAAATCTGAAAGCACAAACTTAATATCTTTAGGGCCGGCATCAATACCGATAATATAAAATTCAGTACTATTAATAACAAGCATCGTTGGTTTACGGCCACCTTGTGAGATACCTTGTGTACTTTCTTTTACTAAACCTTGTTCAATTAACTCTTTTACAATCGTTCCAACTGTTGGAGGGGTTAATTGTGTATCCTTGGAAATTTGTGCTCTTGAAATCGGCCCATTTATTCGGATTTTGTTTAGAATAATCGATTTGTTCAATGACTTCATCCATTGGAAGCTACCCCGCTGCATATATACCCTCCTATCCACAATCACCAATAACATCTTATGTATTCTTATTATAATATAATGGGACCTCGCCTTTTGCCAGGTCCCATCCAGTATTTAATATGCTCCGCGAATATGCTGATGAATTTCATTATTATAAAAGTCCATTAGTCTTTGCATTTCTTTATCCGTAAAATCAGGAACTTTTACCGCTTCTAAATTATCTTCCACTTGCTTAACGGTTTTAAAGCCTGGAATAACTGTAGAGATCGCTTCATGCTCTAGAATCCACTTTAACGAAGCACGCGTCATGTTACCTCTATCGGTTGCAATCCACTCTAGCTGTCTACTTAATTCTACCCCTTTTTCAAACGGTAATCCAGCAAAGGTTTCACCGACATTGAAAGCATCTCCATCACGATTAAAATTGCGATGGTCATCAGACTCAAATTGATGGTTAGAATTGAACTTTCCTGTTAATAAGCCGCTTGCTAATGGTACACGTGCAAGAATCCCAACACCTTTTTCAAGCGCTTTTGGAAACAACTCGTCCATAGGCTTCTGACGAAAAATGTTAAAGATTACTTGAAGCGTGCTAACGTTTGGCTGTTCTAAGCAAAATAATGCTTCTTCTACTGTTTCAACACTTACACCATAGTTGCGAATTTTCCCTTGTGCTTGTAATTTATCCAATACTTCAAAGACACTACCTTCTTTGAGAATTTCAAAGGGTGGACAGTGAATTTGGAATAAATCAATCTGTTCACGTTCTAAACGCTTCAGGCTTGCGTCACAATAATCTGTTACGGATTGTTCTGAATACGTTTGTAAATCGTGAATATCTCCTGCTCGACAAAATTTTGTTGCAACGTGTATTTTATCTTCTTTCCCTTTTGTTGCTTTTGCTAATAACTCTTCACTGTGGCCATCGCCATAAACATCAGCAGTATCGAAGAAGTTGACACCTGCATCCATTGCTCGCGACAAACCATTTAATGCTTCCTCATCACTCGTTTTTCCCCAAGAACCACCAATTGCCCATGTACCAAAACTTAATTCACTTACATTTAATCCTGTATTTCCTAATTTACGATATTTCATTTTGCCACTCCTCCTGATTATTACAATTTAACGTAATCTCTCCATTTATGAACTGGCTTCCAGTCTAATAATTTTTTCGCTTTTTTATTAGAAAATAGTGTTTCATAGTCGCCTAATGGCCCACGAATCTCTACTTCCGGGTAAATCTCTTTCATTAAATCTTCACTTTTTATATCCATACTCGTATCGTCAGCCGCCACATTTAAAGCAACTGCACCTAACCCGTCCTTTTCAACGGCCAATCGGTATGCGGATGCTGCATCACGTGCATCGATATAACTCCACATAATTTTTCTTCTTACTTCTGGTTTATGAATGAAATCCGGGAAATCCGCATACATATGTGGCGCAATTACATTCCCAATTCGTAAGGAAACAACTTGCATGCCCGTACGACGATGAATCATTTCTCCTGTTTGTTCGTTAACGATTTTCGACAAACCATACGGATCTTGTGGTAGTGCCGGATGCGCCTCATCAAGTGGTACATATTGAGGCTCCAACCGCACTGTTGGAAATACTAAGCCATATGCAGACTCACTCGATGTGATAACTGCTTTCTTAATACCTAAATTACCACAAGCTTCCAAGATATTGTAAGTTGTTACCGTATTATTTTCAAAAGTAACTTCATTTGTATGTATGCCTGGTCTTGGAATTGCTGCTAAATGTACAACTGCATCCGCTCCCTGCAATACCCCATACACTTCTCCTAAGTTTGTTAAATCGGCAATCAACGAATTACATAATGGCTCTTTCGGCAATTGACGGTCGACATTTAATACATCATATCCATGATCTAAAAATTCCTGTATTACAGATGGGCCTAATAGTCCACTTCCTCCAGTAATAACAACCTTTTTCATTATAAACACACCTCACTATTTTGTGTACGCTTTCACTTACTTATTATACATCTCTGGCTCACTTTTTTAAAAGAAAGTGCTTTTTTTTGGAAGTTATTATTTTTCGATGACTGTATCGATTAACGTAAATGTTTTTACATCTACTAACCCTCGATTGGAAATCCTTATTTCTGGAATGACCGGCAAGGCAATTAAAGAAAACGTCATGAACGGGGCATGGATCGTACATCCTATTTCTCGCCAAGCGTTATCAAGCTGAGCAACTTGATCCGCCACCTCTCTTAACGGTTGATCAGACATTAGTCCAGCAATAGGCAATGCTACCTGTGCTAACACTTTGCCTTGGTTGACGACAATTGTTCCTCCACCGATTTCGGCTAATGTATTGGCGGCCATCGCCATATCAGCTGGGTCAACCCCCATTACAAGTAAATTGTGACTATCATGCGCTACGGTGGACGCTACTGCTCCATGTTTTATTTGAAAACCATGAACAAATGCTGTTGCAATTTGACCGGTACCACGGTGTCGCTCAATACAAGCTAGGCGTATTACATCCTGTTCTACATCTGGCTCGATTATTCCATCTACCGAAGATAATTGTGCGGTCATTTTTTCTGTTCGCGCACTGTTTTCTATTGCTTTTATAACATTCACCTTTACAGTTGGGGTGCTATCATGTGCAACAAGGAAATCTTCTGGTTGTAAATCTTCGTTTAAGGTAACGGAATTTTTAATATCAGCTGGATATTCATAGGAAGGAAAATCAATCACTAACTGCTTATCCTTAACAACAACTTGACCATCTACTAGCACGGTAGACGGGTCCATTTGTTCCAAATCATCTATAATTAAAATGTCTGCACACTTACCTGGGGTTAAACTTCCTAAATCATTGGTTTTATTGAAATAACGAGCAACATTAATGGTAGCCATTTGCATCGCCGTTACCGGATTAACGCCTTCCTCAATCGCACGACTAACCACATGATTTAAATGTCCTTTTTCGACTAATGTTTGCGGATAAACATCATCTGTAACAAGTAAAATTTGATCGGTGTTTACTTTATCTTCCGTCACGATTTTGATTACTTCTTTTACATCATGCCAGGCTGATCCTTCACGAATCATTACATACATGCCAAGACGGAGCTTTTCTAATCCTTGTTCACGCGTGACCGTCTCATGACAGGACGTTACACCTCGGGCAATATATGCTTGAAGCATCTGATTACTTCCATCCGGAAAGTGACCAGTCACTGTTTTATCCTTCTTGATCGTTGCCTCAATCTCCCCTGCCATTTTCGGATCACCATAAATAACGCCAGGAAAATTCATTACTTCGCCTAACCCTACAACATTTTCCCAATCCAAACCAGCTGTGATCTCTTCGACTCCAAGACTAGCACCCGCATCTTCTAAGCCATCTGTTGCTGGAACACACGATGGAAAGGTAGTAAATACTTTCATTGGCAGCTGTTGTCCTTCTTCATGCATATGATGAACCCCTTTAGTGCCAAACACATTGGCAATCTCATGTGGGTCCATAAAGATACTCGTCGTGCCTTTCACTAGTGCCGCTTTGGCAAATTCAGTAACAGATAACATCGTACTCTCAACATGCATGTGCCCGTCCATGAAACCCGGTGCTAAGTACTTGCCCTCGGCATCAATAACAGATGTGTCGGGACCAATCGTAAAGTTTGCATCACCAACATAGGCAATTCGGCCATTACTAACCGCTATATCTGTATGTTCCAGCAGTTCACCTGACATAACATTAACTAATGTTCCATTTGTAATTACTACGTCCGCTTTTCGCTTTCCTAACGCAACCTCTGATAACGCTTGGCTTACTTCATAAAGCTTTTTCCTATCTGGTTTGAACATTCCTTTCCCCTCCCAATTTTTAAAATCTAATTCCTCATCATACTGGTCTTTCGCTAGTAACATACGTATATACAATTCCCAAGTGTGAATAGCATTGTAAGGTATTATGTAATCTTTATAAACAAAGAAGTCGACGGTTGGATTGCCTTCGACTTCTGCTTGTTAGTCAATTTCTTCGCTATACGCATTATCAGCTGCATAAGGTAATTACGAAATTGACGCTGATCTTATATGTTGAATTTCGCTTGCAAATAGTGATAAACACCGTCTTCTTCATTCGTATATTCGCACACTTCATCCGCTAAGCTTTTCATCGTATCGTCAGCGTTTTTCATCGCGACTGCATGCCCGACTAACTCGAACATCTGGATATCGTTATGACTGTCACCGATTGCCAATACATCTTTCTTATCTAAATTGAATTTGTCTAACAAATAAGCGATACCTGTTGCCTTATTCACTCCCGCAACCATCACTTCAACATTGTGCGGAGTTGATGATGAAGTAGTAAAGTCAACCGTTTGCTTCAATTGATTCAATTCGTTTATCCATTGATTAATATGCGCACGGTCTTTACTAAAGAAGTAAAACTTCGATACATTTTTCGGTTGTAAACTATCTACCCATTCGATATCTTCGGTGATCGCCTCTTTTCGAGAGCGCCACTCACTTTCCTCTACACCATCTGGTTTTGGATCATTTATTTGCTCAATAATATAAGATTTATCTTTTTCGAGAGAGAATCTTTGTCCTTGATTGGGATGCACTTCATAGTAGATATGGTTTTTCCGAGCTCTATCTACTAAATCCTCAACTAACTTTGCTGGCAATGCATTCTCCGCTAACTTCTCCTCACCAATTGTGACAACCATCCCGTTTGAACTAACGATTCCATCAACTTCAAAATCATCTGGGATCACGTCACTAATTTCCATTAAAGTTCTACCCGTTGCTATGAAAACATACACACCATTTTGCCTTAACTGCTGGATGTATAATTTCAAGCGGTCACTAGCACGATTGTGGTCATTTAAGATCGTACCGTCCATGTCTAAAAATACAGCTTTTACTTGATGATTCATTGGTGCACCTCATTCTAAAACGAAACTTTTATTTGCTATTTAGTATATCATAATCGCATTTCTTACTTATAGTTCGTGTTCAAAAAGTTCCATTTTTAGCACCGAGAAGATTGGATGAAGCTAGAAAAAGAGGACCGGAGCGTAGACAAAACCTACGTGAGGACCGGATTTTTCGGCTGAATCCAATATTCGACGTCAATAAGCTTCTTGAGTAATCATTGTGATCAATTGGGACTTTTTGAACAACCTCTTATAGTAATGTCTCTGCACCATCAATAAATACTTCAGTCCCTGTAATATGACTCGAAGCATCCGATAGAAGAAAATGAACCAAATCAGCTACTTGTTCCGGGCTACCTGGGTGATGCTCTAACGGTTGATTTCCCTCCGGATACTCAACCGGAATCTTGATTTTATCTAGGTTATCTTTATCAGGAAAAGTATTTTCACCAATGTTTGTTTTAATTGCACCAGGACATATCACATTCACTCGAATTTTGTATTGTGCTAACTCTAATGCTGCCATTTTACCAAAAGCCATCTGACCGGCCTTTGATGAGCTATAGGCAGACATGCCGAAACCAGAGAAGGTTCGGTTACCATTGATTGAACTTGTTATCACAATACTTCCACCATTTTGCTTCAAATGAGGAATAGCGTATTTTACTGTCAAAAATGTACTTTTTAAATTCGTTGTTAACGTTTGGTCCCAATCCTCCGGGCTCAGATCCTCTATCGGGGCAACTTTTCCGTTTATACCGGCATTAGCAAATACCATGTCCAGTCGTCCCCACTGATCTACCACTTGTTGTATACTGTCTTCCACCCGTTTTGGATCCGACACATCGGTATCTGTGATGAGTGCTTGTCCACCCATGTCTTCAATCTGCTGCTTCACTTTTGCAGCATTTTTCTCTTTTAAATCGACTAGCCCTACTTTTGCGCCTGCCTGAGCTAAGCGAATTGCCGCGGCTTCCCCGATACCAGAACCTGCCCCTGTAATAATCGCGACCTTATTTGTTAAAGATTGCTTATCCATGTAATCATTCTCCTTATCCTTTTGTAATTAGAATAACCTCAATGAATTGCCCTATGTGTAAATTGGTAGAGAAAAAGCCCAAATCAGTATCGATTCAGGCCCTCTCTTATGATTGCTTCGTATCTAACGGTTTTAATTTCGCTTCAATTTGTGCACGTTTATCTTCAAAAAATGGCGGTAATGCAACAGTTTCACCTAAGTGTTCAACATCTTCATCTGTAGCAAAACCAGGTCCATCTGTTGCTAATTCGAACAATATCCCATTGGGCTCTCTAAAATACAGCGATTGGAAATAATAGCGATCCACCAGACCTGAATTCGGCATCCGGTTTTGTCTGATTATATCTCTCCAAGCTGATAACTCCTGTTCGTCATGTACTCGAAAAGCTACATGGTGCACACTGCCACGGCCAGGTTTTTCCTTTGGCAAATCTGTTCTGTGCTCAATATGCACCTCTGCACCAGTGCCGCCTTCACCTGTTTCATATACTTCAATATTAGGCTGACCCTCGACAAAGGCAGGATAACTTCCAGCATGTCTAAAACCCATGATCTCGGTTAGTACTTTTACAGTAGGCTCTGGATTCGGCACAGTGAGCCTAACCGGACCTAGACCAATAATTCCTTTGTTTTGCGGAACTGGCGCCTTATCCCACGGTGTACCACCGGCCACGCCTTTGTTATTTTGATCAGAAACGAGTACTAGTCGCTGACCCTCGTGATCTGTAAAGTGAAGGACTTTTCTACCAAATTCCTCTGTTATCGCTTCATGCTTGACATTATGATCCGCTAACCTGCTTTTCCAAAAATCCAACGCCTCATCGTTCGCTACACGAAGAGCTGTAAAGGAGATACTATTATTTCCTTCATATGTGTGTCCTGCTCTCGGGATTTCAAAGAACGTTAAATCTGTACCTGGATTACCAACCTCATCTGCATAAAATAAATGATACATACTCGTATCGTCTTGATTAACAGATTTTTTCACCAAACGCATGCCTAGTACTTTCGTATAAAAATCATAATTATCCTTTGCAACAGCGGTAATGGATGACACATGATGTATACCCTTTAGTTCCATCCTACACACTCCTTTATTTATTTATTTAGATTAAGCTGATTTGTGTAAATTCATTCAACAAAGCGTCACATATATTTTATGTAAATTATTATAGTTGGTAATTATCTCGATTTCAAGATAATTGCTTTACTTTTAGTCTGTTTACCTTTTTTCTTCCCTATGCTATAGTGAAATTAATCAATTGAATAGAAACTACTAGGGGTGCCTATGGATGTGTAGGCTGAGAGAAGAGCACAATGCTTTTTAACTCTAAGGACCTGATCTGGCTCGTACCAGCGGAGGGAAGTAGTACGGAAAATCATACTATTTGGTTATAAACCAGGTCCTGCTTGTCATGGATCTGGTTTTTTTATTTTTATTTAGGGGGAGCTATTTATGAGGAACAACACAAGATTATTAACGACAATGGCAATTTTTGTAGCAATCGGAGTTATCGGATCATCAATTCTTGGATTTCAGATTGGTGTCGCAAAGGTCTATCCGATTCAACACGCGGTCAATGTTATGGCAGCCGTAGTGTTAGGACCAATTCCAGCAGTGACTATCGCTTTTACGATTGGATTACTACGGAACTTATTAGGCTTAGGAACTTTGCTTGCATTCCCAGGTGGTATGATTGGCGCACTATTAGCAGGATATTTGTATCGTTGGACAAAAAAGAAATATATGGCTGCAACCGGTGAAATGATTGGTACAGGTATCATCGGCGCACTGTTCTCTGTCCCATACGCCAATGTGTTAATGGGAACTTCTTACGGGGCACTTGGATTTATTCCTAGCTTTTTAGCTAGTAGTGCTTTAGGAGCTGTTATTGGTGTATTGGTGTTAAACCGTGTAAACCTAGAAAATATGGTTCCGAAAGAGCTACGATCATAATTTATGAAAATCCTACTGAAAACGCATGGATGTATAAACATCCATGCGTTTTCTAGTTCAGACCTTACCCAGATTCACGTAGACCTGATTCAACCTTATCAACTTTCCCGCGATTCACACGGAATTGTGTTGTCAATATAACACCAGTAATTACGATAAATGTACCGATTATTTGCATTACAGTGATCGTTTCACCTAACCAAAGGTAGGCTCCAAGCATCGTAACGACTGGAAGAAAATTTAAAAATACAGAAGCCTGTGATGCACTTAATAAATCAACGGCTCGATTATAAAAAACTAACGCAATAAATGACGGGAAAATTCCTAAATACAAAAATCCGATCATATGACTAGAAGCCGAAAATGCAGGTACCCCGGTCACTACCCATTCGATCCCTACAATAGGTAATAACACGACAACAGAAACTCCAGTCATCACAAACAAGGCAGCAAAAGACGGAAACAAATGCATATATCGCTTCACGCAAATGGAATAAATTGCCCAGGAAATAATAGCTCCTATCATGATAGCATCTCCGATATTCCAAGCTATCGATGCCAATTCAAAGATTTTCCCATCCAAAACAACCCATATCGCCCCTAGAAAAGATAATATAATTCCAATCCACTGGATGCCTTGCAGCTTTTCTTTTAATAGAAAAATGCTTAGCAATACTGTCACGACGGGTATAACCGATTCTAATACAGACACATTGGTTGCCGTAGTGAATTGTAACGCTCCGTAGATAAATGTGTTAAAAAAGGTGACCCCACTTAATGTCATCACGAGTAATGGTATTTTATGATTCCAAAAAGTTAACCGGTTTTTCCAGAAAGATGAGATCCCTAGTGGAGTTAACACAATAAACGCAACGAATAATCGCATAAATGCAATCGTAAACGGTGGTAAATCATTGAGCGCCTTTCCAACTAAGATATTGCCAGCGTAAAAAATAACTACGAATATCATTAAAATATATGGATAAATAAAATCCCCTCTTTTCAAAGCGAAAGTGACAACTTCCACGATAACACGGATGGCTGTTCTACCATAGCAATTTGTAATTAGTTTCTTAAATCAAACGCGTTTGTCTGAAAAAGCATAGAAAAAGCCTAAATCTTAATCCGATTTAGGCTTTTTCTATGCTTACGCTTTCTTTACGGGCATCCATATCTCTGTCCGGTAATCAGCGTCCTGTGGCGTTGCTTTTTGCGGTGGATATACCTCGATGTCAGCTGTTCCGGCATGGACAAAGCCTGTTGCAGGGAACCATTCTGAAAAAATTCGTTTGGTCGTCTCCTGTATTGCTTCAGGCATTGGGCCAACCACTTCAAACACTGCCCATGTAGATGCTGGTATTTGATTTTCTTCCAACTGTTCCGGAACCTCTGCAAATCCCTTTTCCACTCCGATAAAATAAATGAACGCATCTGCTTCTGACTCGTACTCTAAACAAGCACCGAGCATTCCGAGGTCGCCTGCATGAGATTCTATTAATTCTCCTACATCTGATTTGTAGATATCTTGCCAAAATTGCGGAATTTCCGTGAAATTTTCTTCATCCTTCATCGTAACTCGAATCCCTTTTCCGATAACCTGAAATGCGTCCTTTTCTACAATCTTATAATTCATATTCTCAAGCCCCTTCACCGTTATTTGAAAGGAAAGCGGTGGGAAAGCCTTTAACATGTCTTGGCTACGCTTCGCTTTGGATGGACTTATCCCATGCATTTTTCGAAACGCTTTAGAAAATGATTCTGGTGTTTCATAGCCATACTTTAGTGCAATATCAATTACTTTTACATGCGTTGCTGTTAGCTCTTTAGCAGCTAAAGTTAGTCGGCGGTTTCGTATATACTCTGCTACTGTAAATCCTGTAATGATCTGAAACATTCTTAAAAAGTGGAACTTTGAGCCACAGAAAATAGTAGACAACTGCTCCATTTCTATCTGTTGATCCAAGTTAGCTTCAATGTAGCTAAGACATGCACTTAACCTTTTGAATTCGTCCACATGTTCTCCTTCCTTTCTTATTTATCGTAACAAGATGACACAGCATAATCCTGTCATTCCATGCTTAATAAAGACATGTTTATTCTTTAACATAAGGAGTTTTGCCATCTGAAAGGAAGTCATTAATAACTTTTTTCTGACTTGGAAAGAAATTATCTGGTAGATTGTTTAATTCGAAAAATTTCACATCCAAGCTTTCTTCATTTTGTTCGACTAGCTCACCACCGAAATCCTTACAAGTAAACCAAATTTGCACTAAAGACACCTGATCTCCGTTTTGCAATGTCTTTTCATTTTCTGGTCCTGAATAGATACTAAATAACTCCAATGCTCCTAATCGCAAGCCAGTTTCCTCAAATGCCTCCCGCCTTGCGGTATCAGAAACCGATTCACCGAGCTCCATATAACCACCAGGAAGTCCCCATGTTTGATTATCACTACGAAGATGAAGCAACAGCCGATCACTAGCATCAAATACTAACGCACCAGCTACTACCATAATGACTTTTTCATGTCCTACCATAGAGCGCAAATAGCTAATATAATCCATACATACCACTCCTTGTCCAAACCGTTATTTATAAGAATAGATTAACACAACCTGTTATTAGTTTCGTCAATACTTCTCTCCCGCTAGCAACTTTCTCCGCTCACATGAAAGGCCCATTCGCTTGAATTACGAATGGGCCCCACTATATTATATGCCGAAATATTTTTCAGCCTTTTCTAAATAAGTTTCTTGCTCTGGTGTTAAATCGTATTCCTCTTCAATTGCATCAACTGGGCAAACTGCTTTACAAGCACCACAATCGATACAAATATCAGGATTTATATAAAATTGATCTTGTCCTTCTTCAATACAATCAACAGGGCAAACGGTCACGCATTCTCCTGCTTTTTCTGTCTCACAGGGTCCGGTGATTACAAAAGCCATCCGTATTCCTCCTTCGTATAAGTCCGTGCTTTCCCTTCTGATTAAATAACATTTACCCGGTATCTTGCAAGTAATGCGCCCTAAAAAATGAAACTAACGTAATAATCTTTTCGTACAGTTAATAAGGGGGCGTAAACAGATGACGGATCGAACAGTCTATTGTACGAAATGTCTTAAAGAGATTAGGGTTCGTGATGACCTTGTTACAGCAACTAGTTTTTTCATCGTAGACCCATATCATACAGCTTGTTATGCAGAGGATTTGAAAGGTGCTAAAACACTTTTTCTAAGCAATGAACCGATCAATGGTTTCGCAGGTAATTTTGTTACAATAGTTGCGTTGCTTGCTTTTATCGTTATTTTGCTTATTTATGATTCACCTTTCAAGTGGCTATCCGCTGCCGCTTTAATCGTCGTCGGTTACCGGATTTATTCTTATATTGTTTTTGAACGACATATAGAAAAGTAAATTTAAAAAGGCGCCACGTAGTGTAACAGGTTCAGTTCTAGGAGAAAAAATAGTAAATAACACATCAAATAGGAGTACAAAATCACATAACGTTTCGTACTCCTTTTTATTGATCTCACAACATTTATAACTTATTAACACCTAATTTAACATAAGAAATCGGAATCTTTTTAACAACGGTAAATAAATTTATGTACCTTGTGTAAATAAGGTACTAAAACGAGTGTAAATAGCTTTATTATTAGAAGTGTGATAAGTGTTGCTGATAATAAATTGTTCAACTAACGCCGCAGTTATGTGGAATAAATAGAATTTATATGTACTTAATATTGGAGGATCTTATAATGAAAAAAATAATAGTGTTTTTGTGTATTATGTTTGTCAGTGTAAGTTGCTCTTCTTCAGTTGCTTATGATGAAAATGATATTGCTGCGATAGTTAGAGGGAAAGAGATAACCGTTAGAGATATTCGCCTAGTAGCAATTTTTAATAATGAAGAATTACCTCAGGTGGTAAAACATTATGTAAGAGAAGAGATTATGATTCAGGAAGCAAAGCAGATGGGAATAGAACTTCCAAAAGAAGTAAAAGAAGTTATTTCTTCAGACCATTCTTTACCTCCTGAACCACCTGAAGGTAAGGAAAATCCAATCCTTGAATTTTATAAGAGTCAAGCTAAGGAATTGGGAATGACCGCTGAAGAATACGTTGATATCTATATATGTAAATCAACCGAAAGAAGTGAATATGTTAGTAGATATATAAACCAAGAATTAGGTGAGGGAACTTCTCAAGGGGAAAAAGGAAAAGAGTATCATAATAGACTGAATGAGTTTTATGATCAACTTTTAACAAAGTACGACGATGAAATTGAGATTTTAATTAAATAATGATGGATCAGATTATTCAACTAACGGTAGCGAATGCTTAACAAGGGTATTCGCTTTTCTTTGTAGAAGTAAAGGAGCAGAAGAGTTGAAAATGAAGATAGGAGAGGTTATTAGTTGAAATATTTTTTGTATGACTTACATTTAGCTCAAAATATGGACAATATCAGTGATGAAGAATTTGACCGAAACGATAGACAATGGCAAACAAACGTTGCAGAATATCAAGAAATATACAAGGGATTGTCTAAACGATTACCCCCTCGATATTTTTGAACACTTTAATTCTTGGGGATTCCACGACTACCGTTTAATGAAAATGGAGTTAGAACATAAAAGTTTTCTTGATTTAAACGTACATTTCACTATTTCAAGTGATGTTGAAATATAGAAAATGAGAAGTTATGGGTATTGAGTTTTGAAAAGGTCTCTTTTTCTCAATATCAGCACTATAATTATGATAATGAGAAAAGTATCTTTCACAGAGAGATAGATGAATGGTTATATCAAGAGTTTTTACCGATTGACCAATTAACAATATCATTCGAAGTGTTATTTTCATCAGGCGGAAATGTTTTATTACATTTTCCAGACAAATCAGGATCAATTAAAAGGATAAAATAAACACCGTATCCTTATTGCAGTAACGGGGGCGATTACGAAAAAAACAGTCGGTACATTAACAGAAAAGTAATGCTTGTTTACTAAATATCTATTATAATTATTGATAGAGGTGATATAACGTGGATAAGCAAATTCTTGATTTACTTACAGAAATGAATAAAGAAATTAAAAGTATGAAAACAGATGTAAATGATTTGAAAACTGAAATGCATAATCGATTTGATACTATTGAAGCAAAACTTGAAGGTGTAGGCGGACAGTTCGAATTAACCAATGAATCAAGAATTATTGACGTAGATTTTATCGCTGATAAAGTAAATAAACTTGAGAGAGAACTTTACATATTAAAGAATAAAAGTAATAACTAGGGGGCGCTATATAGGCGCCCTTTATTCTTAGTATAATGTTTTGATTGTCAGGAGAAATAAAACATTTTAAACAACCCTTGAGAAAATATGCACTTACACTAACGGGGGCTTTAGTAAAAAAAAGGATCCTCATATACTATTGGCGATCCTTTACTTTTTGAATAGTTTCAAGAATTATTGGAATTTTACGTTAAAATGAAATGTGAATTTATGATCTTAAAGCAAAGGGCAGTTATGTACAATAAGGGTAATAGCTTTCTTGGTTAAATATAAATAAGGGGGAGATTATTATTAAGCACCTCAAAGTGTTCGTTATGTTAGTAATTGTATTAATAATAACAGGTTGTAGTTCTGGTGCTACCGACAATCCAACAGCAAAAGAAATCTTAGATGGTAATGGTGATGCCGATATAATTAAGTTAGATGGTCTAATTTATTCTAAAAACACTAACCCCGAAACCAAACCAGAGAATGACTATTCTAAAGGGAAGAAAATAGGGGAAATTAAGAAGACAACTACTAATACTTGGTTGTTTCGAAATCTTTTTGCGAGTAATCTACCAAAAGGAACAGAAGTTTTTTCAACAGATGAAGATTATAAAAGTGGTGATGCACCATTTGTAATTTTAGTTGAAATGGACGGAAAAATTATTGACTACCACGCTTTAGTTGAAGGATAAGCTTACTATTTTGTTGTGCTAACGGGTGCTTATCTTTAATAAGGATTTGCACACTTGTTCCATTACAGAGCAGTCACAAGAAGGTCATTACTTGAAAAAAACTTTCTTTTGAATTTGTTTAATTGTAGGGTTTTCCATAATGAGTGGTTGTAATAATCAAAATATAACTCCAGATTATCATTTACCTCTTAGTGGTAATAGTAATCATTGGCAAGTTAGTGGATACGAAATGTCGATTACTCCAGAGGAATTTAAAATAGATAATGGAACAATCTCTTTCAAAAATGAGCGTAGAACAGATTCTTTCTCCTTTAATACACATGCTATAATTAACGGTACTGATGAAACTATCCACCATAAGTCTGTTACTGCAATGACAGCTAGTATAACAGAAGAGTCCACTGGAGGAATCGAAAGCGTAGTATTTAAAAACAATAATGGAGAACCTATTACGCTTGAAGATGTAAATGAAGTATATATGATTGTTAGTTGGCGGGATATTCAAAGTGAAAAAAATATTAACGAAAGAATTACTCTGTATAGTAAGTCTGACAACGAACAAAGCTCCGAATAATAATTGTTCAACTATAGGGTGCTTTAGTTGAACAAGAAAAGTAAATAATACGAAAAAAACACTCAAAATTTTTTTCTGAGCGTTTTTTCTTGCTGCTTATACTGCGAATTATAGTTCGAAATGTATGCTAATTGAGTCAATTTCATAATTACCTTACACAGCTAAGTGCTTCCATATATAATTCAGAGACGGTTTAATCCGACTATATATGGAAGCATGTAGCTAAAAATCAGTATTATGAAATTGACTAAATTATTATGTTATTTCTATTTCGATTAGCATTTTTCTCTCCCGAAACTGAACCCGTTACCACTAAGTGCGCCTTTTGTTGTTATGCTTTATTCATTTCGTCTGGATCCGATCCGACTCTTTCATCTTTGTTTAATCCATCAATTGCTGCCATATCTTCTGCAGACAACTCAAAATCAAAAACATCTGCATTTGAAACAATACGATGTTCTTTCACTGACTTCGGTATTGTCACAACCTCACTTTGCAAGTCCCAACGAATAATTACTTGTGCAGTTGATTTACCATATTTATCGGCAATTGCAAGTAATGTTGGGTCATCCAATAGTTGTCCCTGCTTTAGCGGAGACCATGCTTCTAATTGAATTTCGTGTTTTTTGCAATAATCACGTAATGTTTTTTGCGCTAAATGCGGATGGAATTCAACCTGATTTACCATCGGCTTAATCTCTGCATCTTTTATTAAATCATCCAAATGGTGTTCTTTAAAATTACTAACACCGATTGCACGGATTTTACCGTCTTTATATAATTTCTCCATGGCTTTCCATGTTTCTTTGTATTTCCCTTGTGCAGGTGTTGGCCAGTGAATTAAATACAAATCAAGATAGTCTAAACCTAACTTGTTTAAGCTTGTTTCAAATGCCGCCAATGTGGATTCATAGCCTTGATCACCATTCCACACCTTTGACGTAACAAAAATTTCTTCGCGAGGAACGCCAGATTCTTTTAGCGCCTGTCCTACACCTTCTTCATTTTTATAAATAGCTGCAGTATCGATACTTTTGTAACCATGCTTAAGAGCTGATTTAACCGAATGAACTACTTCTTCTCCATCCTTTACTTGAAAGACTCCTAAACCTAACCACGGCATTTTCACTCCATTATGTAGAGTAGTCGTATCTTGAAGATTAGTTGGCATGCAAATTCCTCCTTTAATTGTTCCACATAATATTTTACACGCTTCACCTGATTTTTAAACTAATTTGCTCTTTGCTATTGTTTGAAACACCTCTTTAAAACTACGAATTATATAATCGGAACATGTACTCCCCACGTGGAACTCAATTCCTTCGAGTAGCTAGACAGAAGCAGCAGACTCCAGATCCCAATATAAATTCTAAAATGATTTGGCGGCCACAGGAGCGCTTATTTCAACAAAATCCCTTGAATTAAAACGTGAGCGGCCACACGTGCACTTATTTGCATAATATCAAACAAAACAGCTCTCAATTAACTGAATAAGGTCTGTGGTGGCCGCCGAACTCAGAATAATGGATATTTGTCACAGATAGCGGCTTTGATGGCCGCACAACTCAAGCTGCTCCAAGGCAACCGTAATCAGCTACCGACACTAAAGAAAAAAACAATAAGCTAGGTTCACTTATTGCTTTTCTGGACTGCATGTATTTTGTAATGGTTATAGTATGCTTTTGGCACTTCCATTATAAACGGACTTGGCGTTCCGAACGAAAGCATAATTAATTCATGCATCGCCCGCGTACCCGCAGTATAAAATAAATTTCGTTCTAAATCACCGCTATATTGTTCTGCTGATGCATTATGAATAATAACCGCATCAAACTCGATGCCTTTTGCTAAATAAGCAGGGATAATGATTAACCCTTTTTGAAAGGTGAACGTATCTTGGTCCATGAGCATCACTTCGTCCATCTTATTTCTTAACCATAAATAGAGACGCTCACTTTCTCGCATCGTTTTACAAATGATCGCGACCGTTTGATATCCTTTTTCTTGCAATCTTGCTATTTCCATAACCATTTTTTCATGCAACATATCGATACTTTCTACTTCCATCAGTACCGGTTTATCGCCGTCGCGGTTAAACGCTTCGATCGTATCACCATTTGGCATGAATGATTTCGTAAACTCAACAATTGGCTTGGTAGACCGATAACTTCTCGTCAAGGTGATTTTTTCATGCGCTTCGTTCACTTTTTCAGATAATAACGTTTCCTCATGCAAGGCATGGGCATAAATCGCTTGATTAATATCACCTAACAGTGTCATACGGCTACTCGGAAATATCTTCTTGAAGTAGGCAAATTGAAACGGTGAATAATCTTGTGCTTCATCAATAAATACATGCTGTATGTTTGTATTGGCATGGAATCCAATTAGTTTTTTCTGAAAGTATAAATAAGGTGTTGCATCTTCCCAAGGCAAAAATTTCTCATTAAGATAATGTGCCGTATCAGAGAATATAGTCTTCCAATCCTCTGGTAGTGGGTGGTTAGCTAACATTGCCGTATAATTTTCTTTAAAAAGTTTTATATACGTCGACTTTACATCAACAAAAAATAGCTTCTTAAGTTTATATTTTAACGGCTTCAATCGTTCACCAATTACCTTTTTACGCAAGAGCCATTCTTCTCGTACATGCTCATTAAATGAATCACTGGAAAATTTCTCTTCTTCCTGCAACTTTCGATGAATATGCAAATAATCCTCTTTATCGAGAAGCTCAGTTTCTTCTAGTACCCAGTCTTTGGAACGTTCTCTTCTTTCAAATTGCTTCACCTTTGTTAACAACCAGTCAGCAACCTGTTCTAACCGGTTTGGTATTGATAGTGAACGGCTAAGGGAATAAAAATATTTCTTTATTTCATCTTTAGAAATAATTCTCTCTCCGCGGAAGGTTATGTTTTTAAATTGCAAGCCCTTCATACCAAGTGCATCTACAAAGTCATCTAGTACATTTTTATATTCGATACTTGCTTTATATTGAATTGCAGCTACTCTCGTTTCATAGTGTTGATCGGTTGTTTTCGCCAAATAATACTCCATTTGTTCGAATGGCGATTCTACCTTAAATTGCTGCCCGAGATGAGCATCTACGTATTCATAAAATGTCGTTTGTTTCATATTTTCCTCACCCAACTCCGGTAGAACAGTAGCCACATAACTATTAAATAGCGGGTTAGGAGAGAACAACATGATGTTATCGGATGATAGGATTTCTCTATACCTGTATAACAAATAAGCTACACGCTGTAAGGCTGCCGAGGTTTTCCCACTCCCAGCAACTCCTTGTACGATAAGTAGCTTGCTTTTTTCATTACGAATAATTTGATTTTGCTCTCGTTGAATTGTTGCAACAATACTTTTCATATTCGTATCTGCGGAATTGCCAAGCACGGATTGTAGTAAATGGTCACCAATCGTTAAACCTGTATCGAACATCCCTTTTAAAATAGAATTCCGAATAATATACTGTCGCTTCAGATCCATCTCGCCTTCAATCATTCCGTCAATGGTTCTGTAGGCAGCTTTTCCCGGAGGATAATCATAATACAAGTTGGAAATAGGTGCGCGCCAATCATAGATTAAAAAATCTTCCTCTTGTTCATCCATCATTGATGCAATACCTATGTAAATAGCGTCCGCTTGTTTGTCTCCATCTTCACGAAAATCAATTCGACCAAAGTATGGGGATTGCTTCAATTTTTGCAATGTCTTTAGTTGTTCGCTTAACTGGCCATGGCTTCGTTCTCGTTCAGATAGAAATTCCGCCTGTTGTTTTAAACTAGCTTGTGTTTCAATGATATCGTCTGGTTCATCCAAATTGACGGTAACATCTTCCCAGAAGTTCTTTCTTATATCAATTACCTTATCTTTTAATTCGCCAGCACGGGATTTCAATTGCTTCATCTTATTTTCTATTTCTTGAACGACGTTATCTACTCTTTTCTGCTCGTCTATCCATTCTTTGTCGTTTCGATCCAACGAACTACACCCCCGTAAAGCATTTCAATTCTTTAATAACTATAACTCGTATTATTTAACTCTTCACATTTTGTTACCAATAGAATACTCCTTGTTTAAACCATTTCCAACTATATAGATTAAGATATCGCTAACTTAAATCTGACGCATTACCATATTATTCATATTTTTCTCATCATATCAATAGCGTTATTCTATTACAACACATATTATTATATTCCATCACACCAACAATTAAACACCACCTAGCAATATATCACCAGGTGGCTACCTCTACTTTACTTTCTTTAAATGTAGTGCCTCTGCGAGTAATTGAAATCCTTTCACCTTGCTATGAAAATCATACATCATACTCGCCAGCATAATTTCCTCTGTATGGTATTGTTCAGACAGACGAATCAATTGTTTTTTTATAGTATCTGGTGAACCGACTAATATCTTCTTGCGGTTTTCACGGATTTGTTCTAGTTCCGTTACTGAAAATTTATACTTAACCGCTTGTTCGGGAGACATTAGCCCTGTATTAATTTCTCCCTTTGCGATTTGGATGAAATGCACATCATAGCTAGCAGCTAGTTTTTCTGCCTTTTCATCTGTTTCTGCACAAACAACAAAGAAAGCAGCAATTGCCTGTGGCTTGGACTGCATTTCACTAGCTTGAAAGCTTTTGTTATAGCCATTGATCGTTGTGCCACCATGCTGTCCGCTAATAAATTGAGCAAAAGCATACGATATACCATTGTTCGCAGCGGTTGCTGCACTAGATCCACTAGATCCTAACAACCAAAGCTCCGGAGTTGTTTCAATATCTGGCATCGCCTTTAGTCCACTAAATCGATGGTCTGCGTTTTTTGATCCTGTCAAATAATGAATTAAATCGGTTATTTGCTGAGTAAAATCGTTATGATGTAGCTGCTTATGCTCCTGTAATGCACTAGTAGCAAGCGGGATACCACCGGGCGCTCGACCTACCCCTAAATCGATTCTATTTGGGTAAAGTGCTTCTAATAGTCTAAAATTTTCAGCAACCTTATATGCACTATAATGTGGGAGCATTACCCCACCAGAACCTACCCTTATTTTATTTGTTTGTGCTGCAATATGAGCAACAAACACTTCCGGACTAGAATGCCCTAGCATTTCTAGATGATGTTCGGAAACCCAGAAACGATGAAAACCAAGTCGCTCAGCAATTTGTGCAAGTTTTACTGTATTATGCAGTTCCGTTTGTGCATTGCTTCCCTGTGGAATGATTGATTGATCTAAAATACTTAATTTCACCACATAGCTTCCTCCAATCTTCAAAGCATTAACAAGCTTATTTATCTTCTTCTTTGTTCATTTTAGTAATTGAACTGCTTGAACATGCATGAAAGATGGAAGTTATTTGACTGCTTTCGTTTGAGTTTGAAATAGATTTGCATAAAAACCTTTTGCTTTTAATAAAGAAGCATGCGTACCCGCTTCTATAATTCTTCCATGATTTAAGACTAAGATTTGATCTGCTTTTTCAACTGTATTTAAACGGTGTGCAATCACAAAGCTCGTTCTTCCTTCCATTAATGTTGTAAGCGCTTTTGTGATTTTTAACTCTGTGATCGTATCAATGCTACTAGTTGCTTCATCTAATATTAAAATAGATGGATTGGCAAGCATCGCCCTCGCTATCGCTAATAGCTGACGTTGTCCTTGGCTAATACCACTGCCATTTTCAGTTAAGATTGTATCGTAACCATCGGATAACTGTTCGATAAATTGATGCGCATTTGCTGTTTTCGCTGCTGCAATCACTTCATCGTCTGTTGCCTCTAGTCGTCCATACCGAATATTTTCCCTCACCGTAGTTTCAAACAAATACGTATCCTGCAGTACGGTGGCTATGTTTGTTCGCAAACTTTTTTTGTTCAATTTTTCAATATCATAGCCATCTATTTTAATAGTCCCTTGTTTAGAATGATAAAATTGCATAAGCAACGAAATAATCGTTGTTTTACCTGCTCCAGTTGGACCGACTAGCGCAACCATTTGTCCTGGATTAACCTCGAACGAGATATTATCTAAAGCAAGTGCGTATTCATCATAGCCAAAAGATACATTTTCAAATGTTACCTCGCCTTTAAATGTGTCCACTTCAAGTAACTCGTTGTCTTGTTTGTATTCTTCGTCCTCATCCATGATTTGAAAAACGCGTTCCGCACCAGCAACCGCTGATAAAATCACATTAAATTGGTTGGCAAGGTCATTTAATGGCCTTGTAAACTGTCTAGCATACGTAATAAATATCACAATAGTTCCGATTGTAATCCACTCATTTATCGCCATTAACGCACCGCTCGAAATAATAATCGTAAAACTCAAATTATTAAGTGAGTTCATTAATTTTGGAATAAAACCTGAATAAACCTGCGCCCAATATGCAGCTTCTTTTAATTGAGCATTTTTAACACTAAACGCTTGGATTACACGTTGTTCTTGAGAAAATGCCTTCACCATCGTGTGCCCTGACAATGTTTCTTCTATATACCCATTCAAATCACCTAAATGCTTTTGTTGTTGTCTAAAATAACGATTCGTTCGCTTCGTGATCCAGTTCATCCCAAAAAACATGAACGGTACAATCGTTAAGGTTAACACTGTTAGTAAAGGACTAAGCCAAAGCATAACGCCAATCGTACCAATTAACGTTAGCACACTTGTTGTTAATTGAATGACCGAAGAATTAAGCGTTCTACTGACATTTTCCACGTCATTTGTTAACCTGCTCATTAATTCTCCGCTTTGCCTTTTCTGGAAAAACATAATCGGCAAGCGTTGAATATGAGTAAACAATTCATTCCTCATACGATAGACTGCTGCTTGTGCAATATCAATCATCCAATAGTTTTGCAACCATAAAGCTACGGACAACAGTACATATGTAACTATAATAAGCAGCAACATAGTAATAAGTGTGTCTGTATCCCAGGCTTCAATAAGATTATCAACTGTTAACCCTAGTAAAAATGGACCTAGTAAGGATAAAACGGCACTTAACAATACTAGTATAAGGACAATAGTAAACAATCCCCTACGACCAGACATATAAGACCAAATTCGAAGGACCGTTTCGGATAAGTTCTCTATTTTTTGAGGCCGCTTCACGCGCTGTTGTGGTCTTCTTGACGGTCCTGGCACATCGCCTCCGCCTTGGCTAGAGTCATTCGAAGGATTGACCATTTGGTTCCACCTCCTCTTTCATTTGTGATCTATGAATATTTTGGTACATTATATTTGATTGCAATAAGGTATTATGTTTTCCTTGAGCAAGTATTTTCCCCTGATGAAAGAGGAGAATGTTATCCGCTTCAATAACAGAACTTATTTTCTGGGAAATAATTAGTGTCGTACACTGTTTGTTTTTTATTGATTGTAGGACACTGCGTTCTGTGTGTGCATCTAGTGCACTTGTACTATCGTCAAGAACTAAGATCTTGGGATTACGGACAAATACCCGCGCTATCTGTAATCGTTGCTTCTGTCCTCCGGATAAATTGACACCACGTTGTCCAACGGTTGTCTCATATTGATCAGGCAAATCCATGATGAAACGATGGATACATGCATCCTTTGCTGCTTCAACCACTTCTTCCATCGTTGCTTCTTCAGATCCCCACATAATGTTTTCTTTAATAGAACCAGAAAACAACTGGATCTCCTGGGTCACAATTCCGATTTGTTTGCGCAAGTTAAGTACATCATAGTTATCCATCGGCCTATCATCTATACGTAATTCGCCAGATGTCGGTTTATATAGTGCAGGAATCAACTGTGCCATTGTTGATTTACCTGAACCCGTTTCTCCTAATATACCGATTGTTTCTCCGTGACGAACTGAGAAGGATATGCCTTTTAGTGAAGCATCGCGAGCGGTTGGATACTTGAACATTACATTATCGAAACAAATGTCACCATTAATCGTATGTTGCATACCTTCACCTGTTTCCGTCACATCGGTGCTCTCATGGTCTAATACATCTGCGATCCGATTCGCCGATGCACGCCCTCGTGTAAAGCTCATTAATAGAAAAGAAAATACGCCGAAAGAGGCAATCATTCGTGTGCCATAATTTAAAATCGCAACCATATCACCTAACTGGACCGTCCCTGTTTGAATTTGCCTTGAACCAATCCAAAGAATTAATACAATACCTAAATTCATCGTTAGCATAACAACAGGCATCGTTAGTTCCATAATCCGGAGCGCTTTTTTGTTTACATCCATTAGTGAGTTATTTACACCAACAAATCTTGCTGTTTCATGTTTTTCTCGATGAAAAGCTTTAACCAAACGAATGCCTAGTAAATTTTCTTGAATAATAGTGTTTAGTCTGTCTAGTTTACGCTGTACTTTTTGAAAAAGCGTGACTCCTCGCTTCATGATCCATAACATAATAAAGAAAAGAATCGGTATAATAGCAGTAAATATAAGAGCAAAACCAACATTAATAGTAAATGACATGATAATTCCACCGATGATAAACAGCGGTGCTCGAAGCATAATTCGTAAGCCAGCAAATATAAGCCCCTGTATTTGCGTGACGTCATTTGTTAATCTAGTAATTAGCGTTGAAGGTGAAAACGTCTGCACTTCGGTTTCTGAAAACAGTTGCACCTTACCGAAAACATCTCTCCTAATATCATGCCCTACAGATTGACTGACATCAGATGCATAAAAAGAGCTAATAATCCCTGCACCGAATGCAATTGCTGTGAGGCCAAGTAACACTCCCCCCCATATCCAGATCGTCGGAAGGTGGCCTTTCTGAATACCCTCATCTATTATTTGAGACATAACTAACGGTTGAACTAATTCTACCGCTAACTCTACTCCCATTAATAAAAGTGCGATCCAAGCTGCCTTTTTATAAGTTTTTACGTATGATAGCATTTTTTTCATGCATGTTCCTCCGAACCATGAATTTTAGTAGTTTCATTATATAGGATACTTGAAAAGATATACCAACTATTAGTCCATATAGTATCTATTCGAAACTAACGTGTTGATCTCCATTACTATCTATGGATAATAATTCAACTAAAAAAATTCCGTCAAAATTAAATTAAGAAGGAATTTAAAGGAGTCAAATTATTACGTGTATTATGCTTAGTAACCAGGGAGGTTTGAATAGTAATGTTATGTACGACAGCCAACAACTTGTGTAGTCTCTCAAAAAAGTGTATAAGGAATATGTGTTATATTATCTTACAAGTGAATTGACTGTTAAACAATTGTCGATTTAAATAAACATATGGAAGGAGATATTGAATGGAAAGTAGCAGTGAATTATATCGGTTAGCTAAACAATGGGTTCTAGAAGCTGGAGAACAACTCAGGAAGACGATGGATGGTTCACTGACGATTACATACAAAACATCAGCTGCTGATATTGTTACCCAAAAAGATGTCGAGATTGAGACATTTTTTGCTGATCGACTGAGAAGTGCTTTTCCATCGCATTATTTATTGGGAGAGGAAGGTGCTTCGCACAATAAAGAATTTGATCCTGCTGATGAAACAGTTTGGATTATCGATCCAATTGATGGAACAACTAATTTCGTTCATCTTGGCAGAATTTTTTGTATATCCTTAGCTGTTTATCAAAAAGGCAAACCACTTATTGGTATAGTATATGATCCGATTGCGGATGAGCTTTTTCACGCGATGGTCGGTTCAGGTGCTTATTTAAATGATAACAAGTTAGACGAGCTGACTGAAACAACGATCGAAGAATCTGTAATAAGTATAAATCAATTATGGACAGTGCCAAATAATAAGGTTGACAATAAGAAGTTACATAAGCTTGTACAGGATGTAAGAGGAACCAGATACTTTGGTTCAGCTGCACTTGAAATGGCATATGTAGCATGTGGACGTTTAGACTCTTATTTTGATTTTCGATTATCAACTTGGGATATGGCAGGGGCGATGGTGATCTTGGCTGAAGTTAATGCAGAAATGAGTACAATTAACCGACAGCCTATTGAGTTGTTTTCACCTAGTACGACGGTTTTCTCAAGACCCTCACTACACAATAAGTTATTGGATTATATTAACTGAATGTAAAAGTTCTGTTTAGGTGTCGATTTTTGGAACTGCCTGTTATATAATTAGACGGTAATAAAATATACAAAAAATTTTAGGGGGAAAATTTGATGAAGAAACTTCTAGCTTTACTTGCAACATTAGTGTTCGTATTAGTTCTTGCAGCCTGTGGTGGAGACGAAAGTGAAAATGCTGAAAACAACACTGGAAATGAAGGCAATGCTGATTCTGAAAACAACGAAACTGAAGAAATTGAGTCACTAACTATGGGTTTTATCCCATCTCAAGAAGCAGATGAAATTGCAGATAACGTTGAGCCTTTAGAAGCATACTTAACAGAAGAGCTTGGTATCACTGTAGAAGCTGAAGTAATGACAGACTTTGTTGGCCTTGTTGAAGGTATGAGAACTGGTCAAATTGATATTGGCTTCATCAACCCGTTTGGTTACGTACAAGCCGTTGATCGTGCAAATGTTGAAATTATTCTTAAATCTATTCGTTACGGATCTGACACTTATGTTGCACAATACTTAGTACCAGCAGATTCGGAATTAGAATCAGTTGAGGATATCGCGACAACTGAAGGGTTATCTTGGGCATATCCAGACATTCTTTCAACATCTGGTTACTTATTCCCTGGTGCACAGTTGATGGATCTTGGTGTAGAAGATTTAGAAACATTCTATACGCAAGTTGCAACTGGAGGACATGACAACGCAGCATTAGCAGTTTTAGAAGGTCAAGCAGATTTCGCTACTACTTTCGATGATGCGCGTGATACTTTAGTAGAAGAGCATCCTACGATCATGGAAGATTTAAAAATCATTGGACACACTGATCCAATTCCTAATGATGGTATCGCATTACGCGAGAATTTCCCTGAAGACTTAAAACAAAAAGTTATTGATGCCTTTATGGCAATTAACGATAATGAAGAAGTATTAGCTGTAATGAATGAAGTATACACTTGGGACGGTATTGCAAAAGCGCAAGATTCTGATTACGATGTAGTTCGTAGTGTCTATGATAAATTTGAAGAACAACTATCAGAATAATAGGAAGCAATAATCTCAAAAAAAGGGAGGAGATTTTTCCTCCCTTTTTTTTTCACAGTTTAAGGATTATAATATTATTATCACGTTATAATAATATTAATAAGAGGATACGTTAATTACGTAATTTTTTTGCAATAAAGGGGCAAAAGACATGATTGAATTTAAAGATGTTTCATTAACATATCCAAATGGACATCAGGGTTTAAAAAACGTAAATGTTAAGATAAATCCTGGTGAATTTGTCGTAGTTGTTGGACTCTCTGGTGCAGGGAAATCAACATTTATTAGAAGTATTAACCAGTTGGTTAAACCAACCGAGGGCGAACTTCTGATTGACGAAGAAAATTCACTGAAGTTTGGTAGCAAAGATTTAAAGAATCTTCGTAAAAACGTTGGTATGATTTTTCAAAGTTACAACTTAGTCAATCGTATGTCGGTGATTCGTAACGTTTTGACGGGGAGACTAGGACATACCGGAACAATTAAGAGTTTATTTGGATTGTTTTCTGAACAGGACAAGCAACTAGCACTGAAAAGTTTAGATCGTGTCGGAATTGCAGAAAAGGCTTATTCGCGTGCAGATCAATTAAGTGGTGGTCAGCAGCAACGTGTTAGTATCGCGCGTGCGTTAACTCAGAAGCCTAAAGTTATTTTAGCGGACGAACCGGTGGCCAGTTTAGACCCACCAACTTCACACATTGTCATGAAAGACTTAAAGAGAATAAATCGTGAGGACAACATCACAACGATCGTTAACTTACACTTTATTGATATGGCTATGGAGTATGCAGATAGAATCATTGGGATGAGAGCAGGAGAAATCGTATTTGATGGTCCAGCATCTTCTGTGACAGAAAAAACTTTTGAAGAAATATACGGTCGTCCGATTAAAGAAGATGATAAACGCGGGAGTGAGGCGTAATGGCAAATTCTCCTGAAGGAAAGATTAAAAGAATTCCGTTAGTTCCGACTCGCACAAAATTATCAATGACATACATTCTAATTGTTGTGATTGGATTTTATATTGCTTCTGCTATTTTTACTGAAGCATATCCTAACAAAATAATATCGGGTATGCCGATTGTTATTGATTTTATCGTTCTAGACTTAATACCACCCAATTGGAGTTATGTAGACTCCGTTTTAGAATCTTTAATTGAAACATGGAATATGGCATTAATCGCAACCACTCTTGCAGCTATTTTTGGCTTACCAATTAGTTTCTTAGCTGCGAAGAACATAAATACTAAAAATGTTTTTTATCAAATTGTTCGTTTCGTGCTTAATATCTTAAGAACTATACCTGAACTTATTCTTGCTGTTGTATTTGTTGCGTTTATTGGACTTGGTGCCTTAGCGGGTACAATGGCACTATTTGTGTTTTCTTTTGGAATACTTGCAAAACTAATTAGTGAAACAATTGAATCAATTGATCCACACCCACTAGAAGCGATTCGAGCTACAGGTGGAAACATTATTCAAGTAATATGGTATGGTGTTATGCCACAGATTTTGCCTCAGTTTGTTTCCTATGCACTGTACGTTTTTGAAATTAATGTTCGTGCCTCTGTAGTACTTGGTTTTGTTGGTGCTGGAGGTATTGGTTTGATCTTGAAACACCAATTGGCGCTTTTTAACTACGGAAACGTCTCTACGATTGTCGTCATGACATTTTTTGCGGTGACAATTATCGATTTCGTAAGTAACCGATTAAGGGAGCGTTTATTGTAATGGATATTAAAGATATTAAAAAACCAAAAATGAGTATTAAGAGAAGAGTGCAAGTTTTTGTCATAGCTGCAATATTAATATACTTATACTATGTTGCTTTTACAATGACAGATTTAACATATAGAGGATCGTCCCTAAGTCCTTTGAATGTATTTGAACGTCTATTTATAGGGCCCTTTACGGATGAAGTTGCCCTATCAAAAATTCCAGAATATATCATGTACATGGTTGAAACTGTAGCTATTGCTTATGCCGGTACACTAATTGCTGCTGTTTTAGCAATACCATTCGGTTTTCTATCTGCAAGTAATATGTCAAAGGTTTCCTACATTGGTAAAGCTATATTAAACGGTATTCGTGCCTTCCCTGAAATTATGCTAGCTATTATTTTCGTTGCTGCAGTTGGTATGGGACCTTACGCTGGTGTACTAGCCATCGGGATTCATTCAATTGGAATGTTAGGCAAATTATATGCAGAAGTGATTGAATCTATTGACATGAAAGTCATTGAAGCTTTAAAAGCGAATGGTGCCAATCCAATCCAAGTCATGTGGTTTGGAGTGATTCCGCAAGTTATTCCTTCATTTTCTTCATACGCCATTTATCGATACGAAATTGATGTTCGATCATCAACGATTCTTGGGGTTGTAGGTGCCGGTGGGATTGGTGCTCCATTAATCTTAGCGTCGTTACAGCGTAAATGGGAAGAAGTAGGAATGATGTTAATTGTAATTATTGTCGTCGTTACGATTATCGATCTTATTAGTGGTAAAATCCGCGCTAAAATTGTTTAATTAAAAACACCGGGCAATATGCCCGGTGTTTTTAATTACTAGAGATAGCTTATATTCCTTGCCATATATCCCCTTATAATACTCGGAACACATACTTCCCCATATTCTTCATTCAAAGCTAATCACTTTTAAAATACATTGAATTTCTGTAAGATATGTATTTAGACTTTCGAAATAATTTTTCCCGAAAGAAGTGATCCGCTATCTCCGCCGAAGAAAAACAAATCAAGCAAAACTTATTTATCATGTGGTTTGCCAACTTCTTCATTGCAGGAAGTATTACAATGGTATTACCGTTCTTATCTTTATATATTGAAACCCTTGGGAACTTCAGTAACGATTACGTACAACACTGGTCTGGCTTAACTTTTGGTATCACGTTTGTAGCAGCATTCATCTTTTCACCTATATGGGGTAAAATTGGTGACCGCTATGGCCGAAAACATATTCTTGTCTTATCGGGGTTTGGTTTGGCGATATCCGTATTGTTGATGGGGTTTGTAACGAATGTTTGGCAACTTTTTGGTCTTCGCTTATTCATGGGTGTATTTACTGGATTTATATCGATGTCACAAGCATTAATTTCTACACAGACACCGAAGCATATTGCCGGAAAAGTGTTGGGCACATTACAGACCGGGAGTGTTACTGGAAGTTTATTCGGCCCTTTAATAGGTGGTGGAATCGCAGATGCGATTGGTTATGGAACGACATTTCAACTTGTTTCCATTACATTAATCATATCTTCTTTACTCGTGCTGTTCGGTATTAATGAATATAAAATTAAATCCGAAGCTAATGCAAAAACTAATTATTCTAGTAAAGAAGTATTATCACATATTACAAAGCGACCAGTGCTATTAACAGTTATGTTCGTTTCTTTATTTATTCAGATTGCACATTTCAGTATTCAACCGATTTTATCTTTATATGTTTCTGAACTGCACGGTCCCGCACATATCGCTCTGTTTTCCGGTATTGCTTTCTCTGCTGCAGGACTTGGCAATCTACTAATGACAAGAAGATGGGGGAGGATTGCTGATCGTGTTGGTTATATAAAGATTCTCATCTTCTTATTATTTATGGCTGGGATTGTCTATTTCCCAGGTGCCTTTGTCACCAACCTTTGGCAACTTATAGCTCTAAGGTTTATGCTTGGTATCGCAATTGGCGGAATTATCCCTGTACGTATAGCTTACATTAGACAAGAGGCACCGATTGCTATGCAAGGAGAAGTGCTTGGCTATAATACGAGCATACGTTTTTTTGGTAACATCATCGGACCGATTCTTGGAGGTACTATTGCTGGTTATTTTGGATTTTCAGCGGTGTTTTTTGTTACTAGCTCCTTACTAGTTGCCTGTGGCATTTTCTTACTTTACGCTAAATATAAAAGCACGCAAGTAGTGAATCAGCATTCACCGTCTATATAATTAAAAGGGCCCGTGACGTGTCACAGGCCCTTCATCTTTTTAATTAAATAAGTTAGCTATTGCTTGGAAAATGTTCCTAAAAAAGTTTCCGACACTTTCCCAAAAGCCTTTATCACCGGCAACTTCTTGTATGCGATCTTTTATCGTATTCGCTAGGTCATTGAGTTGATTCGTTACTTGATCAAAATCAATATTGATTGAGCGCATTTTTTCAAATAGCTCTATTAGTCTGTTTAAATCGTCTTGGTTTAACTCAATATTCAACCGATCAAGCTGTTCCTGAATAATTCTTTCTACATCCTCTTTTGTAGCAGGGTTTTGCTCTGCAATAGCTTGCTTAATCGCTGTTAACAATTCACTAACCTTCGCTTGATCTAGCCCTTCCTGCTCCGCTAGATCAGTTGCAACCCCTAGTTCTTCATTTGCGACTTCCATACGATCTTGATCAAGGGATTCCCCATCAACATTGTATGCTTTATAAATACCCGTTAACGCCGAATGTCCACTCACCTTTAGTGGAGATGCTACTTCTACTTCCGCGTTTTCAATGCCTGCTGTAAGTAAAGCATTAGCATACATTTCTTTTGTAACTTCCGTAATATTTTCCGGATTGACAATCGTGACATTAAGTCCATTGCCGTCTTCTTTGCGTGTAATTTTTGCCGAAGAGTACATATTCGCACTCGGGTCACCATTAATATAATTGACTAAATCTTCCGCTGTAACAATTAGTTCTTGCACTTGTGAAGGGTCGTCTATATTTAATAGCTCTCGCACCTGTTGTTTTTGATCTTCATTTAACGTTTCCCCATACACAACAATCGGTTGGCCAAATTTTTCATTTATACTATCCGTACTAGCGTTTACGTTTAATGACGTTACTAAGTTAACCATTAAGGCTAAGCCTAGTATCACTGAGATGAGAAGAAACTTCTTTTTCATTCCATCTTTCTCCTTTTTTTCATAGATTTGCTACGCCTTTATTATGCTTGTTTTTCTTCAATTTTAAAAGTATTTATTTTCAGACATATCATTCTTTGAATGTTTCTGCTTTCGTAGTTGAAGTAAAATCCAACGTAATTTGAGAGTGCTTGCCCCGATCCGGAAATGCACTTCGCTTTCCGCGGGGGGCTATTTGGACTCTCAATTAACAGATGACCCAGCCGATGGAATCGGCTTTTCTGGGCTTTTGCATTAGCACTTCCAACGACCGCTTTATTGTTTATTGGTGGTTGAATACCCTATAGACATTTACGATTATCATTGCTTTGCCTTCTGTTGGCATTATGGTCTTGTTAGTCTTTTCTTTTTTGAAATTAATTGAGAATCAAAAGTGGCTATTTACTTGGAGACCGCAGGCGGGGTGATATGGGATCCTACAGTTTTAAAAGAATTGAATTCACCTATCCTAAATTTTTTAGCATAGGTGAATTTACAACTACCTACCGTTTTGCAATAACTTCCATTTCGATACTTACGCCTTTTGGCAGCTTACTCACTTCTACTGTTGCTCTTGCCGGATAAGGCTCTTGTAAAAATGTAGCATACACTTCATTAATTTTCGCAAAATCATCCATGTTCGTAATAAAAATGGTGAATTTGGCTACGTTCGCAAACGTTAAGCCCGCTTCTGTTAATATAGCGCTAAGATTTTTCATCACTTGTGCCGTTTGTGCTTCAATTCCCTCTGCAACTTCTCCAGTTTCTGGAATGATCGGAATTTGTCCCGATACAAACACTAAATCTCCTAAATCAATCGCTTGAGAATATGGTCCGAGTGCTTGTGGTGCTTCATTTGTATAAATTGCTTTAACCAATGTAATAACATCCTTTCTATTTAAAAGATAGAGAAACTAATAATCAAATTCTACCACAGTTTCGATTTTGATATAGAATTAACGCTTATCATAACTTTTGCTCCATGCGTGGTTGTCTATTATGATAAAGATAAAGAGGATGAGGAGTTGTTTATATATGCTAGCACAATTTCATTTACAAACATCTGCACATGCACAAATGATCGAAATTACTACAGAATTAGAAAAATGGATTCGTTCGGAGGGGATAGATAATGGGATTATGATCGTTTCTTCCTTACATACAACAGCAGGCATTACAGTAAATGAAAATGCTGACCCAGATGTGAAAACTGACTTTCTGCGGCGTTTAGAGGAAGTTTATCCATGGGAACATCCAAAGGACATGCATATGGAAGGAAATACGGCGTCACATTTAAAAACGAGCACCGTCGGTCATGCACAAACTCTAATTATCTCTAACGGACAACTCGTATTAGGCACATGGCAAGGTGTTTATTTTTGCGAATTTGATGGACCAAGAAATAGAAAATATACTGTAAAGGTGATTGAAGGCTGAACAATTAACCCCATGCCGTGAAAAATCATGGGGTTAGTAGTCTAATTTAATCGCATTGTCGAGCTACGTTCCACTAAGTTTGACTCGTAAATGACTGATTCTGGTTTACTTTTAGATTCATCACCCTCGTTGCTTTCTACTAAAGAAAGTATCATTTTTCCAGCCATGACTCCCATTTCTGCTTTAGGGTGTTCGATCGTGGTTAACTTCACTTCAGAAACATTTGCTAAAAATGAGTCATCAAATCCAACGATAGAAATATCGTTAGGAACTTGTAAATCCATGTCTCTCAATACGTGGAGCAAGTTGATTGCCAGTTCATCATTGTAGCAAACGATTGCTGTTGGCTTGTTCTCAGCTGATGACAATGATTTGCGCAATGCTTCTGCAGGTTTTATAAGCTTTTCACTCGTATTATAGGTAACGATATTATTCGGATTAATCGACAAACCGTTTTGGCGATGGGCTTTAATATATCCTTTCATCCGTCTCGTGCCTTGTATATCATCCGTTTTGAATATGCCTAAAATTTCTCGATGTCCTAAATCAATTAAGTGTTGTGTTTGATTTTTACCGCCTTGTTCATCATTGATGGTGATACTTATTGGCTCTAATTCATCATAAAATGAATTTATCATAATATAAGGGATCTCAAGTCGCTCCAGATTTAAGTAGTAATTTAAATTCGGATTAGATACCGCACTTTTCGTAGGTTCAATAATAATGCCATCAAATTGTTGTGTAAGTATCTTTTCTAATATCTGCTTCTCAACATGATGGTCGTTATTCGTACTAAATAGCGATACATGGTAGCCCTGGTCACTTAAATATGATTCTGCTCCGCGGATAATCGATGGAAATATATAATCTGAAATATACGTTGTAATGATTGCAATATTTTTATATTGTTCTCTATTGCTTAGCGGCGTTTCTTCTTTTGATCGATCGGCACAAAACGTACCTGATCCCTGCTTTCGATACAGCCAGCCTTGGTTAACCAGATCTCCGATTGCTAATCTGACCGTATGCCGACTTACACCGAATTGCTTCATAATCTCTGATTCTGAACTTATCTTTTGATGAGGTAAGAACGATCCATCTAATATTTTAGATTTAATTGCTTGTTTTACTATATTGTATTTTGTTTCCATTATACTTACACCCCAAATTTGCTAATCAATTTGTAATAGTTATCCGTATAAGTAGAGCATACCATATTAACTAATGGTTGGCATTAAGTCAAAACACATCTAGTTAAAAAAATATAGAGACTGCATCGTCTGCAATCTCTACATGCTTTGATTCTACTTATCGCCAAACTTGATTACTTAACTTTAACTCGTTTCGCAGTTGTCTGAGGTTTGTATTAGCATCGATTACAACACACTCAATTCCAGCCATGTCCGCAAAATCATAAAGCTGTTCTGTTGTTACCTCAAAAGAAAATACGGTATGGTGCGCTCCACCAGCATAGATCCATGCTTCTGTAGCTTCACTTAATGATGGTTCTGGCTTCCACAATACTTTTGCTACAGGTAAGTTAGGCGTCTCAATCGTTGGTTGTTCTGCTTTCACTTCATTGATCACTAGACGGTATCTGCCGCCCAATTCAATTAGGGAGGCATTAACTGCTTCTCCTCCTCTACCATCAAACACTAATCGAGCTGGATCTTCTTTACCACCTATACCTAATGGGTTGACGACAATTTTAGGTTTTGTTGCCGAAACTGTTGGACAAATCTCAAGCATGTGTGATCCAAGAATCATTTCGTTACCCGGCTCTAAATGGTACGTATAATCTTCCATAAATGAAGTACCTTTATTAGCAGCGATTACTTTCATAACACGTAACAATGCTGCTGTCCGCCAGTCACCTTCACCAGCAAAACCATAGCCTTCAGCCATTAATCGTTGTGCTGCTAATCCTGGAAGCTGTTTCATGCCATGCAAATCTTCAAAGTTTGTCGTAAACGCATTATAATTTCGTGCTGATAAGAATGCTTTTAGCCCTAGTTCAATGCGAGCTTGCTCCATGATCGAGTCTCTAATTGAACCTGCCTCGCTTGCTTCTGCAGGAAGCTCATACAATTCATTGTACTCACCGAAAAGCTGTTCCAATTGTTGTTCAGTAACTTTATTCATTTCCTCAACTAAATCACCAATGCCATAGTAATCTACTGTCCAGCCAAATTTAATCTGTGCTTCTACTTTATCTCCATCGGTAACAGCTACATTACGCATATTATCACCGAACCGTGCTACGCGGATATTAGGACCTTCTGTAAACGATACAGCTGTCTTCATCCAGTTACCTATTTTTTGTAACACTTCGGTGTTTTGCCAATGACCGACAACTACTCTACGGGGAATATTCATTCTTGTACCAATAAATCCATATTCTCTATCACCGTGAGCAGCTTGATTTAGATTCATAAAATCCATATCAATTTTACCCCAAGGAATGTCACGATTATATTGGGTATGCAAGTGTAATAACGGCTTTTGTAGTGCACCCAGCCCAGCTATCCACATCTTCGCTGGTGAAAAGGTGTGCATCCAAGTTACTAAACCAGCACAGTTTTCATCCGCATTCGCTTCAAGCATAAGCTTACGAATATCTGTAGAATTTGTTAAAACTGCTTTAAATTCAACCGGATACGGTAGATCTCCTTGCTTATTTAAACCTTCGACTATTTCTTTTGAGTGAGACTCTACTTCTCTTATTGCATCGTCTCCGTATAAGTGCTGACTACCTGTAACAAACCAAAATTCATATGGCTTTAAAGTTAACATTGTATTTCCTCCTAGTTTTTATTGTTGTCATTTTAATAGATTTATATATTAATTGCTTCTTATTATTTCTTCTGTCCATAATAAGCATTCGCACCATGCTTACGTAAATAATGTTTATCCAATAATACTTGATCCATTGGCGGTACATCTGGATTTATCTGGTACGAGTGATATGCCATTTTTGCGACCTCTTCTAGGACTACAGCATTGTGTACAGCTTGTTTTGCATCTTTCCCCCAGTTAAATGGGGCATGACTGTGTACTAACACACCAGGTATTTCAAGTGGATTAATATCGTTAAATGTTTCCACAATCACATTCCCTGTTTCTAGTTCATAAGCACCTTGAATCTCTTGTTCTGTCATTCTACGCGTAACAGGAACCGTGCCATAATAATAGTCTGCTTGGGTTGTTCCTAATGCAGGTATCGACTTTCCAGCCTGCGCCCATGACGTCGCCCACGGAGAATGTGTATGTACAATCCCTCCTATACCAGGAAAGTTCTTATAAAGCACTAAATGCGTAGGTGTGTCAGAAGATGGCTTTAAATCGCCTTCCACAACATTTCCATCTAAATCGACTACGACCATATCATTCACTGTTAATTTTTCATAATCAATTCCACTCGGTTTAATGACTACTAGTTTTGACTTTTCATCGTAACCGCTCACATTACCCCAGGTAAAAGTTACTAGCCCATGTTTAGGGAGCTCTAAGTTGGCTTCAAGTACTTGTTGTTTTAAATTTTCTAGCATTTGCGTCCTCACCTTCCGTTATAAACACTTAACTTATACGTACATCTTATTCTGTTGATTTTATTTTATTATAATTCATACGTATAATCAACTAATTTATTTTACTTATTGTGCGAAAGTGTTGGACACTTTAGATTAAGTCCCACATCTCAATATCGATAGATCACCCAAACTTGTATTTTTACAAGAGGTTCTGAACTTCAGGGTTGAAGTAAAATGCAACGTATCGTAATAATAAAGGTGCGTGCTTTGACACCGTTCCGTCAGAATACTTCGCTTTCCGCGGGGAGCGACGAGCCTCCTCGAACTGCGTTCTGCGGGGTCTCGTCATTGCTCTTTTTTCCCGCAGGAGTCGAAGTATTCTGCCTCCACTGCATAGGTTTTCTCAATGGTAGGTAGTGCGTTCAAAGTAGAAGATCCTAAGTCAGCGGAGGAAATCCACTTCGACTCCTGCGGGACTAGTGGCCTAAGTGAGACCCCGCAGGAGCGAAGCGACGAGGAGGCTCACTAGCCCCCCGCGGAAAGCGAAGTGGATTTCCGGAGCGGTGCAAGCACTCTTCAAGTTACGTCGCATTCAAGTTTTTTTGTGCAATAACAACCCTCTGTAAGATAGCAACCAAAAAGCAGACAGCCAATTATTAACCAGCTGTCTGCTCTCCGCTATTACTTATATATACTTCTTAAACCATCCAACAATTCGTTGCAATCGATCAATTCGTAATAACGGATCACCACTACGGCTTAATTCATGGTTCGCACCTGGAAAGCGAACAAATTCTACATCTTTACGTAAGTGTTTTAACGTTATAAATAACTGTTCCGCTTGCTCAATCGGACAACGAAAATCGTTTTCCCCATGCAGAATTAGTAACGGTGTATCTACGTTTTTGGCATACTTTAATGGCGAATGATCCCACAATTTTTCCGGATTATCTAACAAATCATGACCAATTTCCCATTTAGTAAAGTAAAAACCAATATCACTTACACCATAGAAGCTAAGCCAATTTGAAATTGAACGCTGCGTAACTGCTGCTTTAAAGCGATTATTATGGCTAACAATCCAGTTCGTCATAAAACCACCATAACTTCCACCAGTAACCGCTAACTTTGATTGATCAATCCAATCATTTTTTTCTAAAACAGCATCTAAACTAGACATAATATCTGTATAATCTTTGCCGCCATAGTCCGACCTACATCCATTTACAAACGCTTGACCATATCCGTGACTACCTCGTGGATTTGTAAAAAGTACCGCATAGCCTTGGGCAGCCAGAAGCTGTAGTTCATGGAAAAAAGTAAGACCGTACATGGCGTGTGGACCTCCATGTATTTCCAAGACGAGCGGGTATTTCTCACCTTCTTCAAATTGAGCAGGCTTCATTAACCAACCGTGAATATCTAGCCCATCTGCCGCTTTTGCTTTGACAGATTGTGGTGTTGCTAAAACTACTTCTTCTAACAGTCTCGCATTTACACTTGTTAACCGTTTTGCCTCTGATTTGCTTAACAAATAAAAATCTCCTGGGTTTAATGGGTCACTAATTCCAACAATGATTGCTTCTGACGCTTTGTCATATGCAAATGCATAAACATGATTGTCTTGATCATAGATACTCTGTTTCTTGCCATCCATATCGATCTCAAACAATCCCGTTTTTCCATACTCACTTGCGGCAACATAAATACTACTACCATCACTCGCCCATTCGGGACCATAAATTGAGCTAGATGCGGTGTCTCCAATCATACTATCACCAAGTTGAACATCCCACTGTTCTACCAAGTTCTTCTTCTCTTTTGAATGCAAATCAATCGTCCACAATTTACTTAAGGTTGCGCCTGCATATTCAAATTGATGTCCCAAACAAGCTATTTTCTCACTTGATGGCGAAAACTGTATTCCATAATAAAACCCGTTTGAATCCGTTAATTTATTGATCGTTTTTGATCTCGTTTCAAATGTATAAATATCCTGTGTTTGCGTTTGATCAGCTTGTGGTCCGATATTGGCAGTAAAACCAATATAGTGGCTATCTGGGGACCAACCACCGGGACTATGGTCTGCCGCCTCTGTTGTTAACTGTTGAAAACTATTATTCTCTATGTCATAAAGGACGAGCTGTTTCCACGTATCATCAAGAAATCCTGCAGCATCGGATTTATATTTCAGTCGATTTACAACAAATCCTTGTTTGCTTTTCTTTTCTTCCTCAGCTTGAATCTGCTCTGCAGTAGGCTCTTGCTGTGCATTCACATCATCACTAGCTTGTAATCTTGCCGAAAAAAGAAGATAGTTTCCATCTGGTGACCAAAACAGTTCACTTGCACCATGTTTAAAATGTGTAAGCTGATACGCTTCTCCACCTGTTAGTGGAAGCACCCATATTTGATTACGTCCACTGCGATTAGACAAGAACGCAAGCTTACTACCATCAGGCGAAAATCGCGGCTGGCTATTCATAGCTGTTCCATTCGTTAACTTTATCGTCTTTTCATCTGCTATATCTTGCATGAACAGATGTGATTGATATGCATGTTTTTCCGTTACTGTTCGTGAGGTATATACAAATTTGCTACCGTCTGGTGAAAATTGTGGATCATTAACCACATTTAGATGCAGTAAATCTTCCGCTGTTATGCTTCTTTTTTGCTTAGCCAAATGATACTCCTCCTATCTCGTCATCTTTTTGATAATAGCTTCGTGTTCCGGATACATGGAGAGTAAATCGTTCTGTTCAAACAATTCAAAATCAACAAAATCAAATCCCGGAGATACCATACATCCTACGAGCGCAAAAGCATCCTCTTCCAAAGATGCACCAAAGATGGTACCACGAGGTACTAACAGCTGTGGCATCTCCCCTTTTTCAATATCTTTTCCTAACTTTCCAAATGAATATGTTCCATCTGGATGAATCATATGTATATGTAACGTACCACCGTCATGGAAATACCATAACTCGTCTGATTGGAGCCTGTGAAAATGTGATACTTCTCCTGCTTCTAATAAAAAATATATGCTCGTCCATAATTGTCGTTCCACGCCTGGTCGACCCACTACTTCTCCTAATTCTAAGCTTGCCGAGGCTCTGAATGATTCAGAAAAATATCCACCTTCTGGATGTGATTGCATCTGTAATTGCTCAATGTAATTAGTTGCTGTTGACATGAAATTCCCCCTAGAATCCTTTTCCTTATTCTACTACTTTTTTCTTGCAAACAAAAACTCAATCCTTCTGCAAGAATTGAGTTTTATGTGTGTTATTCATCTTTCTTTGGATGTTTTTTATGCTTGTCCCACTTAGGAATAAAGCTATCATTTTCTAACTTTTTAAAATACATGTCTAAATGTTCCTTCATATTCTTCGCATCTTTTTCAGTTAGAATACCAAGTTCTAAGTACTTGTCGATAATCCCTTTACGTTGCTTCATCATATCTTCATAAAGAGATTTCAACTCGGTTAGCTGCTCATCTGTTAATTTAACATCCTTATACTCTGGTGGTTCTGGATGAGCTTCTTCCGCTTGTAATGGTGACGCTCCTACACTGAATACCGTCAAAAACAAAGCAAAAGCCAAGATCTTCATGCATACACTTTTCATGTGATACATCCCCTTTCAAATTTACCAACTTACTTTTTGCTAAATAGAAGGGGATTATTCACTTTCCAAAAAAATTTCCGCTAATCATTCACTTCACAGTCTAATAACAGTTCGGCCGAGTGCATTACCATCTAGAATTCTTCTTAATTCTTGTGGTAATTTTTCTAGCGTTGTCGTCCCGGCCATCAAGTGCTGTAACCCAACCGGCTTTAAATCATCAGCCATTCGCTCCCATAGCGCTTTCCGTAACGACATTGGACAATAGACAGAATCAACACCTAGCAAGCTCACGCCGCGCAATATAAATGGAAATACAGCTGTTGGCACCTGGGTTCCTCCGGTTAGTCCACTTGCAGCAACTCCTCCACCATACTTGAGTTTACTAACAATGGCGGCTAGTGTTTGACCTCCAACCGGATCGACTGCCCCAGCCCACAGTTGCTTGTCCAACGGTTTAATTTTATCCGCTAGAACATCTTCTCTCCCAATTACCTCAGATGCACCTATTTTCTTTAAAAACTCATGTGCACTATGCTTACCTGTGCTTGCTACAACCTCATAACCTAACTTGGCCAGCATAGCGACTGCCATACTACCGACTCCTCCTGTTGCTCCAGTCACGAGCACCTTTCCATCTTGAGGTGATAGCCCGTTGTTTTCTAAACGATGAACCGACAGTGCTGCAGTGAACCCGGCTGTTCCATAGATCATCGCTTCTTGCAAACTAAGCCCCTCTGGTAAAGGAACAATCCAGTCGGCAGGAATACGTGCATATTCGCTGAATCCACCATAATGCGATACACCAATTTCATAGCTCGTCGCAATAACCGAATCGCCTTCCTTAAATCTCGTATCATTCGACTCCACAACTATTCCCGCTAAATCTATCCCCGGTACAAATGGATAGTGCTTTACAATTGTACTATTAGGAACAGTCGCCAAAGCATCTTTATAGTTAATGCTTGAGTATTGTACCTTAATCAAAACTTCAGTATCTGGTAAATCATCAACAGATAACATCGTCACGTTTGCAGAAAATGCCTCATCAATCTGATTCACTTGGAATGCTCTAAATGTAGAATTCATCATTTATTATGTACTCCTTTATAGAATATAGATACGAAACGCATGGTGCGTTTACGTATCTAAATCAAATTTCACATCTTCATTTTCATAAATCGTCTTAAAATCATCATTTTTCTTTAAGTTCGTATACAAGTCTTCTGGAGAATACCATAGATAATCATTTTCCAACTTATAATCTGCCCCTTTATAATAACTTAACCATACGAGCTTTGAACAATAAATGTACTTCCATGGATCTTCAAGAGATTGGGATTCCATAAAGGAAAACTCAGGCTCTGCTTTACCTTCCTCTAAATTCTTTTGATACTTAGCATAATATTTTTCTGCATATTCCACTGCTTTTTTACCAAGGTCTGCAGACTTCGGACGAAACTGTGCATGTGTCGGGTGCTTATCTAGAAATTGTTGAATCGAATCCTTTTGTATTGCCGGATGTCCACCAGGAGATTCTATTAAGTGGGAATCATCAACAACAATCGCCGAATGACCAACATATCCTGTCAGCTTTTTATTCAAATTATCACTAGCAACTAAAATATCGCCAGCCTTAAAATTACGATTCGGCTCACGATCCCCATTATTTGTTGGCATAATTACAAATTGCTCTGCTATTGTATAAGGGATCCCATGAACAACGTGTGCCGCCACAATTAACATGTGTTGTGATTGATGACTAGCCTTGTGATGAACATAAAATGTATTACCCGCATGAAAACTAGCTACAAGTTGGTTGTCAATATATATCCAGTAATCACATAAGGATAAAGGTAATGAAGTTTTATCCTCTATGGTAAGTACGTTTTTATTTTGTACTACATTAAAATGCCTTTCCACATTTATCACCGCCCACGAATACTATATTCATGGACAACGATAATTGTGAATTTAATATTTATTTGTTCATTTATGAGCAATAGCTAATTTACTCTCTACTATGTGAATAAGGAGAGTAATTATAGTTATCCGTTTGAATCTATATTGTCGTAACAAATACTCAATTGGAGTATCAATGATCGTAACTACTAAAGACGGAAGTCAATCACAGATTAACGAAACGCCAGCTTCGCGATTATTTGGCCAATAGTACTAACAGGCACTGTATCCATATTACTTAAGAACACAATTGTCAGCTCCTCTTCTGGAAACCGCATCATATAATTCACGTACCCACTAATATCACCATAGTGATTCCAGCAGGTATGACCATGTATTGGTGACACTGCCCATCCGCAGGCATAGCCAACCTGGTAAGGTTCTAGCATTGTTTTCAAAGAAGCTTCACTTAGTAATTCATTTGTCATTAATGCTTGGTCCCATTTATACAAATCTTCCACTGTTGTGTACAAGCCATATGCGCCTAACGGAAAAGATAAATCTGCATATGCTGCGTGTTTAGGCTTCTTATCAAACGTGTAGCCAGAAGCTAACCCTTCTACAATATTTACACCGTCATCACACCCAGTATCATGCATTTGTAAAGGGTTGAATATATGATCTTTCATGTAGCTTGCATAGGTTTCACCGCTTACTTGTTCCAATATTTTCGTAAGGATCAAATAATTAGTATTAGAATAACCAAACTTTGTCCCCGGCGCGAATTGTAATGGCAGATCTTTAACAGAAGCAATTACTTCATTTATGCTAGCAGGTAAGCGCATTGTCTTTTCCCAGAAGTTTTCTAATCGTACAAAATCAACTATACCTGTGCTATTGGTTAAACAGTGATAGATGCTAATCGTGTCGCCAGAAGGAAACGCAGGAAGATACTTACTAATCGGTTCTTCTATATGTAACTTGCCCTGCTGTTGTAGTTGAAAAATAGCGGCAGCAGTAAAACTTTTCGTAATCGAACCAATCCGAAATTTTGTTTTTGGTGTGTTCGGTATATGGTGCTCGTAATTGGCCATACCAAAACTTTCATTAATGATGATTTCTCCTTTATAGGATACAAGGATAGATCCATGCAAATCGTGGTCTCGGTTACAGTCTTGCAAATATTCATCCAGTTTTCGTTTAAATTTGTCCATATATCCACCCACTCGATTTTGTAGCTCTAGCATAGCAGAAAAATTTACTAATAGAAAACACAGAAGCGACCAGCTTCTGTGTTGTTGTTACCTTAAAATACAATTGTCTTATTACCATGCACGATAATTCGATCTTCAATGTGCCACTTTACAGCTCGGGCAAGCACGCTTCGTTCGATTGCCTGACCCATTTTCTTTAGTCTTTCCACATTGTCTCGATGATTAACTCTGCCAATATCCTGTTCAATAATTGGTCCTTCATCCAAATCATTTGTCACATAATGCGACGTAGCACCGATTAATTTCACACCACGATTGTAGGCACGTTCGTAAGGTTTAGCTCCAACAAATGCTGGTAAGAAAGAATGATGGATATTAATAATTCGGTTTGGATGAGCAGCTACGAAGCTTGGCGTTAAGATTTGCATATAACGTGCTAATACGATGAAATCGACTTCGTATTCTTCTAAAAGCTGTAACTGCTTTGCTTCTACTTCTGCACGAATATCTTTATTTGCTGGTATATAATAAAATGGAATTCCTAATGATTCAACAATATCCCGTGTTGTTTCATGATTACTAATAACCAAAGCGATGTCCGCCATGAGATCTCCACTTTGCCATTCCCATAATAACTCCAGTAAACAGTGCGGTTCTTGGGAGACAAATACGGCCATGTTTTTAACCGATTCTACATAAGTAAACTGCCATTCCATCTTAAATTTTTCTGCAATTGGCCTAAAATCTTGTTCCAGTTGTGTTCGTTTATGATGTAAGTCTGGACATTCGAAATCAAGGCGTATAAAAAATTCTCCGCCTTCAGGGTCCGTGGTATATTGGTTAGATTCGGTAATATTGGCATGATGCTGAAACAAAAATTCAGATACAGCAGCAACGATCCCAGGCTGATCGTGACAATGGATAAGTAAACGTGCACGATTTTTGTTTTGTTCTTGGAATGAGTTAATTTTTTCTTTAATTGTTGATTTCATAAATACTCCCTCTAAACTTTGCTTCCCTTATACTATACGAAATTTCATACCATGTATACTAAGAAAGCGTCTTAAACGGCAAACACTTGATCCATAACACTTAAAAAAATGTCGATTTCTTCCTTAGTCGTTGTTAGGGGTGGTAAAACGCGTACAACATTTGGTCCTGCAACTAGGATTAATAGATTGTGCTCTCTTGCTTTCGTTACGTAATCGATCGCATTTCCTTTAACAACAATTCCGATTAGCATACCTTTTCCACGAATTGCTTCAACCTGGTCATACTTTTCTACTAATGCTTGCAGTTCTGTGACGAGATATTTTGCTAACTGATCTGACTGCTGTAACGTATCACTACCTAACAAATATTCCATTGTTGCTAGACCAGCCGTAGTCGCGATCGGATTTCCTCCAAACGTACTACCGTGACTACCTGCAGTGAATGCATCAGCTGCCTTTTGTTTTGCCAGCATTGCGCCGATTGGAATACCATTACCTAGTCCTTTAGCAACCGTAATTACATCAGGTTCGATTTCATATTGCTGATATGCAAACAGCGTCCCTGTCCGTCCCATACCGGTCTGGATTTCATCGACCATTAATAATAAATCTTGTTGCTCACAAATCGCGGCCAGCTTTTTCAACCATGCAGGGTCTGCTGGAACGACGCCGCCCTCACCTTGTACTAGTTCTAGTAATACAGCACAGGTATTTATAGATGCTAATTGATCTAGTGCATCGATATCATTGTATGGTAAATAGCGAAAGCCTGGTGTCATTGGGGCAAAGCCCTGTTGTATTTTTTCTTGTCCTGTTGCTGCAAGTGTTGCTAACGTTCTTCCGTGAAATGAATTTTTAAAAGTAACCACTTCATAGGCGTCCGTTCCCTTTACATCATGGGCATACTTGCGGGCAATTTTAATTGCCGCCTCATTTGCTTCTGCACCACTGTTACAAAAAAACACTTGGTCCGTGCACGTGTTCTCAACAAGCAAGCTCGCTAATTTTTCTTGCGTCGGAATATGATATAAATTAGAGCAATGCCATAAGTTATCCAACTGGTCTGAAACCTTAGATTTGATTTGTTCATTCACATGGCCAAGGTTGCACGTTGCAATACCTGATGTATAATCTAAATATTTATTCCCTGTATCATCCCAAACATAGCTGCCTTTCCCTTTAACTAATGTGACTGGAAAACGATTATACGTCTGCATCACCGGATGGGTGTTAGTTATAGTAGTGTTGTTAGACATGAGTAATCTCCTTATCCATTCGTATTCTTGTACCGACCTTTTTACCTTGAATAAATTGGATTAGACTATTCTTCTCCATTCCATTTACAATCGATACTTCAGGTACTTGGTTCGCTAGTGCATGTAATGCGGATGTCACTTTCGGAATCATTCCACCGTGAATGACACCTTGCTCGATCAACAACTCGATTTCAGTTTTCCCTAATTGATGCAATATTTCTTTTTGTCCATTATGTTCGGTGTAGATGCCTGGAATATCGCTAATAAAACAAAGCTTTGCCTTCAATGCTTCCGCAATTGCAGATGCAGCATTGTCTGCGTTAATATTATACCGCTGGCCTGTGCCATCAATGCCTAGTGGAGATATGACTGGAATATGTCCTTGTTCAACAATTGCTTCGATAAGAGATGTTTTTACGTTCGTTACTTTGCCAACATAGCCTAAAGGACTTTTTTGATCCATGGGTGTCGCCGTAAGCAATGAACCATCAATACCGCTAATGCCATAACCTTGACCACCGGCTTCGGCTAATTTCCGAACAATTTGTTTGTTCATCGCTCCGCTTAACGCCATTTCAACGACATCTAGTACTTCATTGGTCGTAACACGCAATCCATTGACAAACGTTGTCTCAACGCCAATATTTTTTAATAAAGAAGAAATCAGTGGACCGCCACCATGGACAATGATTGGCTGCCAACCTTCTGATTTTTTGAGTTCAACGATGTTTTCATAAAAGGATGTTGGTAGCTTTTCAAACACACTTCCTCCACATTTGATTACCACATAATTCATGTCATATTTCCCTCCCAGGCTTACGTCCGATAAGATGCATTGATTCGAACATACTCATACGATAAATCACAACCCCAAGCTGTACCTTCTCCATTACCATCACCGAGTTCTACATAAATGGTGATATTATCTTGAAGCAAATATTGCTTTGCCTCGTCTTCGTTAAAGTTAACCGGAACACCCTTTTTAACAACCGAAACAGGTCCTAAGCATATGCTCACTTGATCAGGGTCTAACTTCTGTCCACTATACCCAACAGCAGTTATAATTCTTCCCCAGTTGGCATCAGATCCATGGATAGCTGTTTTTACTAAATTAGAAGAAATCACTGATTTACTAATCGCACGTGCTGCTTCATCACTACCCGCTCCGGTCACCTGCACTTCTACTAGCTTCGTAGCTCCCTCTCCATCTCTCGCAATCTCTTTTGCTAATAATGCACAAATATCACCAAGTCCTTGAACAAATACATCCCACTCTGGATGTGCAGGTGATAGCTTTTGATTATTCGCTTTTCCATTAGCCATTACTAATACCATGTCGTTTGTACTCGTGTCACCATCAACCGTAATCATATTAAACGATTTGTTTGTAATATCTTTCAAAGCTTGAGATAACGCCGCATCATCAATGTTTGCATCTGTCGTAATAAAGCTAAGCATTGTTGCCATGTTAGGATGAATCATTCCCGATCCTTTCGCGGCTCCGCCAATAGATACCGTCTGACCGTCAATTTCAAATTGAATAGCCGCTGCTTTTTCCTTTGTATCTGTAGTCAAAATAGCTGTTTCAAATCGGGATACAAATCCATTTTCTTGATCCTTGATACGATTAATTCCATCCTCGATTTTATCCATTGGTAACAGTTCGCCAATTACACCAGTAGACGCTACAGCTGTATGATGTTCCTCAATACCAATCGTTTCAGCAAACTTTGTTCTCATTTTATAAGCATCACGTAAGCCTTGCTCCCCCGTGCATGCATTGGCTACACCAGAATTTATAATGATTGCTTGTAATTTGTTCTCTTTGGCAATGCTTTCTTGTGTCACCTTAAGTGGTGCTGCCTGAAAGAGGTTCGTCGTGTATACACCCGCAGCACTTGCAGGTACATCTGAATATAGCCAACCAAGGTCTAATTTACTTTTACGGATACCACAGTGGAGTCCACCTGCCTTAAATCCTGCTGGCGTGGTAACATTACCACCTTCCACTACATGTATCTTATCCTTGGTAACTAGATTGCTCGTGTATTCTCCCATGTTTACATCCTCCTTACGGGTATACGGGAATAGACTGAATCCCTGTCATTGCATCCCAACCGTTCATTATGTTCATATTTTGAATTGCTTGACCTGAAGCACCTTTAACTAAGTTATCAATCACTGAAATTATCGTTACTTTGCCCGTTCGCTGATCTGCATGAATGCCAATATCACAATAGTTACTACCATGGACTTCCTTCGTCGCTGGAAAGTTGCCTTCTGGCCTGATTCGGATGAACGGGTGATCTGCATAATATGCAGTATACAATTCTAATAGTTCAGAAGTTGTCACTCGCTTATTTACATCCAAATAGATCGTGCTCATGATTCCTCGCGTCATTGGAACAAGATGAGTAGTAAAAGTAACTTGCAGAGACTCTCCACTTTCCTCTTTTAACACCTGTTCTATTTCTGGAATATGCTTGTGTTCTCCAAGCTTATAAGCTTTTAAGTTATCATTCATCTCCGCAAAATGTGTATTTAGTGAAAGGCTTCGTCCAGCTCCAGATACACCTGTTTTTGCATCTATAATAATAGATTGATAGTTTATAAGGTTATGTTTGACTGCTGGCAGAAGTGCTAATAAAGTTGCCGTCGGATAGCAGCCAGGATTTGCAATCAATGCTGCATCTTTTATTTGCTCTTGATTCAGTTCAGTTAATCCGTATACCGCTTGATCTAAATATTGCTGCTGTGCAGCTGATGCTTGATACCACTGTTCATAATCGCTTTGTGATTTTAATCGAAAATCTCCGGACAGATCAATACACTTTACACCATGCTCTAAAAACTGAGGTGCTAACTCTTTACTAACGTTTGATGGTGTCGCAAAGAATACAAGATCAATTTTTTCACTTAATGCAGCAATATGTAATTCTTCCATCGTTATTTCCATTGCAGCTGTTAAATGAGGGTATGCTTCAGACAACTTTGAACCGCTCTGTGAATGAGAAACAACTGCCTCAATTTTTGCATAAGGATGATTATTTATAAATCTTATGAGTTCAACGGCACCATAGCCAGTTCCACCAATTATCGCAACTTTCACTTGGTTTTTCACTCCTAACAGACATGTCGATTGGTTTATTATTATACTTGAATATGTATTTTTATACAATAGGTTGCTAAAAGATTTTGAGAATTTTTAATATTAGTGCATAAAAAAAACTGCCTCTATGGTTTAGGCAGTTTTGCTAAAGTGGAATTTTAATAAGTGGTTGTTAATTCGCAAGAGAAGTATAATACGTCGTAACGTAGTGCTCGTGATTTCCGCTCACGCGTCTAGCTATACCAGAAGCAAAGGAACTAACCGAATTGAGCGGCCATATAAGCGCTTATTTTGCTTGAAATTTTAGTTAGAATGATTTGACGGACACCATAGCACTTATTTACCTATAACAGCCAACTAAAACAACGATTTCAGACAAATAAGTGCGCTGGTGGCCGCACAATTCAAATTATGCTTCTTTTGTCACAGATAAGCGCAGTGGTGTCCGTCAGCAACTCATCGCCCCGCAGCACTTGCCTTCGCTGACATAATGAATCAGATTATTACCCATACCAACCTGTAGCTAAATACGGTACTACGTCGAATTCTAGATAAATACTGTCATATAGATATAAGTCATAGTATACAATAGAGCTGTCCCAAAATAGGTGCAGCTTTTGCAATAACAAGATTATTTGGTTGTTTTCTCTGCAACTATATTTTCCAATCTTCCAATACCCTCAATTTCTAACGTAACGACATCGCCTATCTCTAACAGCCCCGGTGGGTCCATTGCAAAACCAACGCCATCCGGTGTTCCCGTTAAAATGATGTCTCCTGGTTCTAGTGTGATTAAATTAGAAATAAACTCTATTAAGTATGGGATATCAAAAATTAAATGCTTAGTATTCGAATTCTGACGGATCTCACCGTTAACATATGATTTAATAGTTAAAACCGCTGGATTTGTGAGTTCGTCCGTTGTTACAATCCATGGGCCAATCGGTGTACTTCTATCTAAAGATTTTCCTTGTAACCATTGTGGTGTGCGTTTTTGCAAATCTCTTGCTGATACATCGTTTGCTATTGTATATCCAGCAATATATTCTAATGCTGATTCTTTAGTAACTTCTGACGCTTTTTTACCTATTACAATAGCCAATTCCACTTCATAATCAAGCTTATTTGTTAATGGTGATTTTTCGATATCGTCTTCAGGACCAATTAATGCATTTGCAAATTTTGCAAACAACACCGGGTACGCAGGAATTTGACTTTTCATTTCCGCAACATGGTCTTTATAATTTGTCCCGATGCAGATAATCTTCGATGGGTTGGGCACTGGTGGGCCAAGAGTTAGGTTCGTGCGATCATAAGTTGTTAGTGCATCCGTATGCTTGATTGCATAATGATAAGCTTCTACAGCTCTGCGCAATGATACATGTGATAATGCATAAAAATGATCTGGATCTGCTGGTAACAACTGTTCACTAATTGCGGCCTGATCTTGTTCATCTGTTGATACTAGTTTTTGCTTATAGGCATCGTGTAAATCTATTACCTGGTCTTCGAGTATAAAGCCCATCCGGTATGGACTATTGAAATTACGTGGTTTATAACTTACTAATTTCAAAGTATTCACCCCATCATAGTTAGATTTTATTCTATTTTAACATTGCACATCAAACCATACATAATTGTTTAGTTACTGTTACAAATGAAAAGATTGGTTAAATCCAATTGACTTTCATTTACCCTAAAAATAAAATGAAGCTAAGAGCAGACTGAACTACGCTTCATCATAACAATATGCAACTTTTAACTGGTAATCAAACTGTTTTATTGGAGTGAATAGTGTGCAAAAACAACTTATCACCTATACAACCTTCACGGAGGATCCATTTAAGACATATGTACCAAATGACAAAACCAAGGGTGCGTCTCAAGTATTACAATGGGCTTATGATACGTTTGGCAATTCTATTCTTTATGCATGTAGCTTTGGAGTGGAAGGTATCGTTTTGATCGATCTTATATCGAAAGTGAAGCGTGATGCAAAAATCATCTTTCTTGATACAGGTGTCCATTTCAAAGAAACATATGAGTTGATTAACAAGGTAAAAGAAAAATATCCTGAGTTACAAATTGAGATGAAACAGCCGTCTTTATCTTTAATAGAACAAACCGAGCAATACGGAGAATCGCTTTGGGATAAAAACCCAAACCAGTGTTGCTACTTGAGAAAGATTAAACCTTTAGAGGATGCATTGCACGGTGCACAAGCATGGATAAGTGGCCTGCGGAGAGAACAATCTTTAAGTAGAAGCAAGACGAACTTCGTAAACAAGGATGAGCGGTTTCAATCCATCAAGGTTTGTCCTTTAATACATTGGTCTTGGAATGATGTCTGGGAATATGTTAACGATAACGATCTTCCATATAATCTTCTACATGACCAAGGCTATCCTAGTATTGGCTGTGCTCCTTGCACCAAACCTGTCGATCATTCATCTGATTCACGTGAAGGCAGATGGATGGGGTCAAACAAGACCGAATGCGGTTTACATACGAATAGCTAAAAAAAGCGAAGGTATGCGGTTTGCAAATACACCTTCGCTTTTTCTGTAACAATATTAAAGCACTTTACTAAGGAACGCCTTTGTCCGCTCATGCTGCGGATTACCGAATAGCAATTCCGGCTTATTTTCTTCCACAATATAGCCTTCATCCATGAATATAACGCGGTCGCCAACTTCACGAGCAAACCCCATTTCATGTGTAACGACTACCATCGTCATGCCTTCTTTGGCAAGCTGCTTCATAACTTCTAGCACTTCACCAACCATTTCAGGATCAAGCGCAGATGTTGGTTCATCAAACAACATGATTTTTGGCTCCATTCCTAAAGCCCGAGCAATAGCTACCCGCTGTTTTTGACCACCAGATAGTGAATCTGGATAGACATTAGCTTTTTCTGCTAGTCCGACTTTGTCTAAAAGCTCAAGTGCCTTTTGTTTCGCTTCTGGACCTTTCCACTTTCTTACAACACGCATCGCTAGCGTAATATTTTCTAACACCGTTTTATGTGGAAATAAATTAAACTGTTGAAACACCATTCCTACTTCTGTTCGTATATCATTAATATTTGTCTTTTTATCGGTAATGTCAACATCGTCAATAAAAACATGACCATCAGTAATCGATTCAATGCGGTTCAAACAACGTAAAAAGGTCGATTTACCAGACCCTGATGGACCGATAACTACCACAACCTCTTGCGGTTTAACATCAACACTAATGTCTTTTAATACTTCTAGATCACCAAACGATTTTTTTAAGTTTTGTACCGAGATCATTGTGCATCAAGCCTCTTTTCTAAGCGATTCAATAGATAAGTTAAGGATAATGTTAGAATAAGATAAAAAATTGCTACCGTTAAATACGGCTCCCATACACGTGTATACTGTCCTACTGCCGCTTTTCCCCAGTAAAGTAATTCAGGGGCAGCAATCATGGCTGCTAGTGATGAATCCTTTAGTAATACAATAAATTCATTCCCTAGAGGTGGGATCATTCGTTTAAACGCCTGGGGTAAAACAACATAGCGCATCACTTGAAATTTGTTCATTCCTAGCGAACTCGCTGCTTCCGATTGGCCGATATCGATCGATTTGATACCAGCACGGAATATTTCTGCTACATAGGCAGCTGAATTTAACGATAACGCAACGATTGCTGAAGCTGTTTTACTTACTGGTGACATAAATAACCCCATCACACCGAAATGAATCAAAAATAACTGCACTAACAATGGTGTACCTCTAAAAAAGTTAATATACCATATGAACGGCAATCTAAACACAGTTATTTTTATCATTTTCCCTATCCCAATAAATAACCCTAAGAAGGTTCCTATTAAGATACCGGCAACAGAAATACCTATCGTCAGAACTGCACCTTTAAGAAAGAATGGCATGTACTCGATGACGATATTTAAATTAAAATCGAACCACAAAAAAACTTTATCTATAATTAATTGCATAATTGCATCAAATTTATCTTTAATTAGCTCTATAATTGCATTAAAATCGAACATGATATTACTCCCTCTAATTACCCTATTATTCGGAAAAAATAGCGTAACGATTAAACCGTTACGCCACTTTTATAATTTTCACTTATTCTTGTGCAGCTTCTAGCAATTTATCAATTTCTGCTTCGTTCCCAAACCATTCTTGATAGATTTCATTGTACGTACCATTTTCTATTACTGTTGTTAACGCAGCGCTAATTTCATCAACTATTTCACTACCTTTAGGGAACATGTAGCCGTAGTATTCAGATTCAAAATTCTCTTCGTCAGTGATCGCTTCAACGCCTGCATTAGGATTGTTTTTCACATACTCGGCAGCAACGACGTTATCTGTAACGACAGCCTCGATATCTCCATTCGCTAATGCTAAGAAAGCTACAGCTGTTGTGTCATATTTAGAAATATTTTCGTTGTTTTCTCCAACAATTTTTTCCGCTGCTTCTTCACCAGTCGTACCTGTTTGCACACCAATTTTGATACCTTCTAAATCATTTGCACTAGTAATACTGCCACCTTCATTAAATACAATCATATGTGTAGATTGGAAGTAAGGTGCTGAGAAATCATAAGACTCTAAACGTTCTTCGGTAATCGTTATTGCAGAAACCCCAAGGTCTAAATCCTCAGATTGTAAATAAGCAAATAAAGGATCCCAACCCGCATCTTCCAATTCATACTCATAACCTGCTTCTTCCATTACAGCAGCTAATAGATCTACATCAAATCCAACCATTTCGCCTGTTTCCATATATTCAAATGGAGCAAATGCCGCATCCGTACCGATTCGTAAAACTGGCTTCTCTTCTGCTGCTTCGTCATTTGTACCTTCCGCTGGTGCGTTGTCCGTTGTACCCGCATCTCCACTTGTAGCATTTTCTTCATCATTCGTGCTTGTCCCACATGCCGCTAGAACCAACAGTCCTAAAAGTAACATGAATACATGTATATTTGATATTCTCTTTTTCATTATATATCCCCTTAATTGCATATTTATAAATCTAATAAGAGAATAATACACATTACATACATTTTAATCAACGTTTTTTTGCATAAAAATACTGGAATTTATTTCTTTATGCAAAAAAATCAATATAACCCCATTTTAAATATAAGGCTTCTTTTATGTAGAATCGAACTAGTTGTAAGAAATAATTATAAACTAAAAAACAGATAGCTTAACCTACCTGTTTTCTTTATCTACATTAAGATGAACGAATTAATATCGATATCATCTCGTTATAGGATTTACATTTTAATAGTTGTTGTATTAACGATGGGTTCTCAACGATTTTGGTAAGCATTGCATACATGTTTTGCAAATCTTCGCTGCTGTTTTTTTCTACACATAATAAACAAACGAATTGTACACGTTTATCTTCCCAAAGTATCGGCTTATCTAATGTACATATTGAAATAAAAGTATGATCTGTTTGTGGTGTAATCGGATGAGGAATCGCCGTTAAGTTGCCAAAAGCTGTCGGAGCAATTGCTTCTCTTTTATACACCGCATCAAGAAAACCGTCTTCCACAATATCTTTGGCCTTTAATTGTTCATAGATAAACGTAAGAACCTCATCTTTTGATTCAAATTTCTGGTTCAAAAAAACACGGTCTTCCTTTATATAATCCGTTACACTATTAGCATGACCAAGTATATGCTTTTCGATCTTATCCAAATCCTTCTCACCCAGAATTGTGTTCACTTCTATTACAGGGGCAGAAAGATTTTCCTGGATAGGGATACTGCTTATAACAAGGTCCACATCATCCAATTGTAGTTGGTTTAACTTATAATATTCTGTCGTACCTGCAATTTCGATTAAACCACCGAATTTCGATTGAATTTTATATTTAATTAACTGCGCACTACCCAACCCTGACGCACACACAATCATACAACGTGTCGGACGCTTATTGAGCTTACTTCTTTCAATCGCCGCGCCAATATGCAAAGCAAGATAACCAATTTCATTTTCATCTATTTTTACACCAATCTGCTCTTCTATAGCAATTCCAGCTATGATACCTGCTTCAAACGCGAGTGCATAATTTGCCTTAATATCCTCTAGCATCGGGTTTCTAATATTCATTCCATAGCGAAACCGATTGATCGCTGGTTTTAAATGTAAACCTAATGCAATAATCAATTCGCGGTCATGCCGAATGTTAAGATTCAACTTTTCCTCTATCAGGTCCAAAGCCGCTGTCGTTAGTTCATAAACATCCGCTTCCATCACTTTACCGATTTCTTGTTCGCTCATATTCGACTGCCGAATCATTTTTGTTCCGAGCAAATGAATGGCAATGTAAGCAACCTCTACAGCTGGATAGGTAACTTGTAAGATACCCTCTGCTTTTTCGACAATCTGCTTAGCTACTTCATACTCTTTTTTATCTATTATTTCCTTTAGATCTTGTTTAACGATGGAAACGTGATGTCCACTTTTGATTCTTCGATAAGCAATTACCATATGAATAAATAAATTATTGACTGCTATATCAGACAGCGTAATGCCGTGTGATTTTATTTGAGCGAGGATGGTAGTCCATAGTTCCTGTAAGCTTTCCTCATCGATAAGTTTTGCTAACTGATCACGAATAACCATGTTCATTACCCGTTCATTCCTATTGAATACAAACTCAGATACGGCATAGCGTAGTTTCACTTCGCTGCCTTTAACTTTCAACCCATAGTTCGGCCGCTTTTCCAAGGTTACACCGTAACCATCTATGATTTTTTTGGCTTGACGTATATCATTTTGAATCGTCGATTTGCTTATATGCATCTCATCGGCTAAATCATCTAATTTCAAATAATTCTCCGCAAGTAAAAAGCGCCTAATTAAGTATTGGATTCGGTCTTCAGGTAAATCAGGAGAAGGTTGCGCTTCACTTGTTTCATCTTTAATCTCATCGTTTAAAAAATTCCGAAATTCAAGATCATTTTCGATAACAAGTTGATAACCCTTACCTTTTAATGAATTTATACAAGCACCATGCTTTACAAGAATATGGTCCAGTGTCTTAACATCTTCTCGAATTGTTCTTGATGTGACTTCAGCAACATTAGCTAAATACTCACTTGTCAATGGCTGTTCAGTAGCTATTAATTCCTGTAAGATTTGCATTAGACGGGAGTTCATTTCTCATCTCCTCTCGTTCTATCTATTTTCCTGTAAGTACGTGTTCAAAAAGAGGACGAATGATCAAAGATGTTACGCATGAAATAACCAACTTTAGAAAGGGCCTCTGATCATTTGTCGCCTTTTTGAACAATCACATTCAATAAAAAGTTTCTGTTAATCTAACTCTGTATTTTTATATCCATATTATACTATGACCATCCATCATATATTAAATATTCTTACCTACAGAAGACTATACATAAAGGTGTAGCTGACTTTTTGTCGCTACACCTATTATTTTAAAATCCGTTATTGTTAGATACATCTGCAAACCATGAAGCACTTTTCTTAGCCGTTCTTTCTTTTGTTTCTATATCTACTGAGAAAAATCCATATCTATTTTTGTAGGCATTAGACCATGACCAATTATCCATAAATGTCCACAAGTGATAACCCCTGGCATTACAGCCTTCTTCAATTGCTTTATACAACCACTTTAGGTGACCTTGAATAAATTCAATACGGTAATCATCTTCAATTCTGCCATCTTTAATAAAACGAGCTTCATCTTGAACACCCATACCATTTTCTGAAATGAATGATTCAATATTCCCATAATTTTCTTTCAGGTTAATCATGATGTCATATATACCTTTTTCGTAGATTTCCCAACCTCTGTATATATTCATCTTTCTACCTGGCATTTCATAATTGTCGAAAAACCAATCAGGCATAAATGGACTATACGGATTTGGCAAACTCTCTTTCGCCTTTACACGGCGTGGTTGATAATAATTTACACCGAGCAAATCTACAGTATTATTTTTTAATAGCTCTGCATCACCGGTGACCGTTGAAGGCAGTTGTCCGTGTTCTTGTAGAAGATCTATTAGCTCTTGTGGGTATTCTCCCAATACAGCTGGGTCAAGGAAACTTCTATTAAAAAACAGATCTGCTATATGTGAAGCTTTCAAGTCTGCTGGATTTTGGCTTCTTGGGTATGAAGGCGTTAAGTTAAGAATAATCCCAATTTTGCCGTCCTTCACATCCAATGACTTAAACTCTTTTACAGCTTTAGCATGAGCAATCATTGTATTATAAGCTACTTGAAATGCTTTCTTTGCGTCAACGACGTTAGGATAGTGGAAATCATATAAATATCCGCCTTCCACGGGTACAATAGGTTCGTTAAAAGTAAACCATTTTTTCACTCGGTCCCCGAACAATTCAAAGCATGTTTTTGCATAGACCGTGTATGCTTCGACAACCTCGCGACTTTCCCAGCCGCCTTTTTCTTGCAGCTCTAATGGCATGTCAAAGTGAAACAAGTTAATAAATGGCTCCACATCATTAGCAATCAACTCATCAATCACGTTATTATAAAAATCAACAGCCTCTTGATTCACTTCACCTGTACCACTAGGGATTAAACGAGACCACGAGATTGATGGACGAAATGAGTTATGACCAATTTGGTTCATTAGTTGGATATCTTCTTTATATTTATGGTAAAAATCAGATGTTGTTTCTGGCCCTACTTCTTCAAAAAAACGGTTGGGCTGTTGTTGATACCAATAGTCCCAGATGTTTTTACCCTTTCCACCATCTGATGCTGCGCCTTCTGTTTGTGTTGCTGAGGCTGCACTTCCCCACCAGAAACCTTCAGGGAATCTATATTGTAAAGACATGTGGAACCCTCCAATTATTTAGTACGATATATTTCAATAATTTCAATAGCTAGATCTCTTACTGTCATAGCTGTCATAAGATGGTCTTGTGAATGGACAAGAATAATGTTAACGGATTGTCCTTCTCCACTAGCCTCTTCTTGTAACAATTTTGTTTGAAATTGGTGAGATTTTGCTAGCTCTTCACCAGCTTCTTTAATTAGTTCGTCTGCACGATCAAAATTTCCCTCTTTTGCTTCTTGAATAGCTTCCATTGCGCTTGATTTACCGTTTCCTGCAAAAAGAATAATTTGAAACGCAATTTCTGTAATTTTGTCCATTCTTTTTCACCTCTATATTTTGTTAGTTTAATAGCAATCCGTATCTCCAAATTGAGTTTGAAGATACGGATAAAATTTTATGTTTTATTTAGAATTTGCTTCTTGTTCATTTTTATAATATTGGTTATCCATGATTTTAAGGAACGGCCACCAGATTACAAATACGATTACAATGTTAACTAATTGCAGAGCTGCCCCCTGCCACGCATTACCTGTTGCTAAGAATCCACTAATAATTGCCGGTGTTGTCCATGGTACGATTACGCCCGCTGGTTTTGGAACTATACCTGTTGCCATTGAGAAGTAAGTTACAAGTGCAATTACTACAGGTGCAAGCAACCAAGGAATAAGTGTTAATGGATTCATAATGATTGGTAAACCAAAGATAATTGGTTCGTTAACGTTAAAGATTCCTGGAGGTCCACCTAATTTACCAAGTTCTTTCAACTGACGACTTCGTCCGATTAGGAAAATACCGATCACTACCGCAAGTGTCATACCTGATCCACCAATACCAACGATAAATGTATCGATAAACTGTTTTGTTACAATGTTCGGTAGTTCTGTTCCATTTACAAAAGCTTGATAGTTTTGATCATTTAACGCATACCAAATCGGATCGAATACTGAGTTTACAATAATTTGTCCGTGTAGACCAAAGAACCAAAATAATTGAATTAATAGAACTGCGATGATTGTTGCTGGCAAACCACTACCTAGCGCAGTTAATGGTTCTTGGATAAGTGTATATATAAAGTTTTGTACTGTTTCAAACGGTGTATAGCTAAAGATAATACGCACTACTAAGAATATAGTAAGTGTTAAAGTTATTGGAATAAGAGCACTAAACGATCTTGATACCGCATCCGGAACACCGGCTGGCATTTTAATAGTAAGATTTTTCTTTACAAAGTATTGATATAATTCAGCCGCAAAAAATGCTGCGAAGATTCCAAGAAACATACCTTCTGCACCCAATACGGATGTAGGGATAACTCCTCCAACTTCATGTGCAACATCATCTAAGACAAATTCAGATAATTGTGGTGTTAAAATTAAGAATGCTCCAAGTGCAACAGCTGCACCATAGATTGATTCTCCTTCACGTTGTTCGACCATTTTGTAACCAATACCCATGATTACAAATAATCCCATAATACTTAGTGTAGCAGCTGATGCTGGTCCTAGTGCGTTTTGGTAAGCTGACCAAGCACTTTCACCAACCCACTCATTAACGAACGGTAAGTTTGCTAATACTACGAAAATGGAACCAAAAATGATTAGTGGTAATGCTACCATGAAACCATTACGTAGAGCAGTTAAATATCGGTTGTTATTTAATTTATCAGCAACCGGCATTAGAATGTTTTCTAATACTTCCATAAATCTATTCATGCATCTCTCTCCTATTCTGCGTGTGTTATTCGCCTATTAATTCTAAGGCTTTATTTAGTACCGCTTCGCCATCAACACGGCCATAAGCCATTGGGTCGATAACGTCTAATGGAATTCCTACTTGTTCTGCAGTTACTGCAAATTTCTTTTTCATAAACCTCATTTGTGGTCCAATTAAAAGAACATCTGCTTTCTCCATATCTTTTGGAGCTTTGTCTTGAGCTACTGCCCATATTTCTACCTCTATACCTCGAGCGTCTGCCGCTTCTTTCATTTTAGATACTAATAAACTAGTCGACATACCAGCTGAACAAGCTAATAAAATACGTTTCATGTCGAAATTCCTCCTTATTTGTTTCTGTAATTACATTGTAATGAAAAAGCGTTTTCAACAACACACATTGTTTTTCCGTTAACAAGCGGAAATGATTAATAAGAGAGAGTACATGAAAGGAAATAAAAAAGATTATGCCCGATTTAGAATCAGCTATAATCCTTTAACTTATTTATATATTAGTCTTTTTTTCGGATAGTTTGTCGCTTTTATAGGATTGAATTAAAATCCGACGTAGGAGAGCAACCTAGTTAGCTTTGCCTGCCGAAATCATAACCGAATTGAACGGCCATACAAGCGCATATTTCTCCCGTATTTCCAGTTTTGATGATTTAACGGCCACCACAGCACTTATTTATCGATAACAACCTACAAAAACAAGAATATCAGTTAAATAAGTGCGCTGGTGGCCGCATAATTCTAATAATTCCTCTTTTGTCACATATAAGAGCAATGGTGGCCGCCAACGGCTTTCCACCCTCGCAACAATTGCCTCAGATGTTCAACTACATCCTGTCCTAACTTCCCTACTCCTTCAACAAAAATTTATGCATCCATATCGCGGCCTGCATACCATCTCCCATGGCAATGGTCACTTGCTCGGAATGGGCAACAACATCACCAGCAGCCCAGACATTTTCTACATTTGTAAGTTTTGTTCTTGGATTAACTAAGATGTGTTTATTATGGTGAAGCTCTACTCCCAACTTACTGGCAATGGTTGATTTAACATCATTACCACCGAAGGCAACAAATCCTTTATCCGCAGTGATACAAGTATGATCTTTTAATTCAACATGGCCAATCTGTCCTTGATGACAAGCCACTTCACTAATTGACTGGTTGTAGAATTCGATACCTAATATATCGAGTTGTTCTAATAATTCCTTGTCCACTGCCGTTTGTTCATGGTTAATATAAGTAATCTGATCTGTCCAATAGTTCAATGTTATTGCCATATGAGCTCCCGCATTTCCAGCCCCAAGTACAACTGTACGTTGTCCCTTAACTTCATAACCATCACAATCCGGACAAACATAAACGCTAACACCTAAACAGGGTGTTAATTGCTCAAGTAAGGGAATATGATCCATGATCCCTGTTGCGATTAATATTTGTTTGGCTTTGATTAAGGCTCCCTGTTTAACCTTAACTTCAAATAGCTTTTCGCTTTTTTCCACTTCACTCACTGTACCTTTATGAAACGCTATATCCAATTTTTCCGCTTGGCTCCTGCCAATACGCCTAAGTTCCTCACCAGAAATACCATCAGGCCAACCAAGAATATTATGATAACTACGACATAAATTTGAGCGCCCATTTTCATCATCAATTACTAACACGTTATGCTGATATCTTCCTAACTGGATAGCAGCTTGCAGTCCCGCAATTCCACCACCAATGATCACGCAATCATAAATCATATAACACCTCTCCACTTCAACTCATATTTATAGTTTTAACGTCTTTGTTACACCCTACGTGTGGAAGTTCAACCCAATTTAACAAGAGAGGACTAGCGATAGTTCGGTCTAGAGACGGAGACAAAATCAATCTTCCTGCGGTTATGGTTCGTAGTATTTTTCCCTATAATAAAGATATAGAAAACAGAGGAGTGATGAAGATTTTTAATGCATATGAAGTTCAGCAAATCGTAGATAATCGTCGCCAGAAGTAATTAACACTTACAAAAGGAGGAATAAATATATGTTTAATGCATATGAAGTTCAACAATCAGTTAATGACAGACGTCAGAAGTAACAATAATATTGATGAAGGAGGATCTTTACATGTTTAATGAATTCGAGCTTGAACAAATTATAAGTGATCGTCGCCCTAAATAATAATTAACAAGTAAAAAAATGAAATCGGGGTGAACTTAAAAATGTATACATGCCAACAAAAATAGACCCTCGTTCCAATTCAAATGGAAGAGGGTCTTTTATTTTACAATAAAAGTGCAAGTATAATGGGAATAGTAACAACACTAAGTAAGGTACTCGTTAACGTGGCACTCGAAACAAAATCCGGCTTTGTATCAAACTGCAATGCATACATTGTCGTATTTGCAGCCGTAGGCATCGCTGCCATAAGGATGATAATATTCCTTATCATATCATCAAGCGGAAGTGGAACCGTGATCAAATACGCTATAATTGGTCCGCCAACCAACCGCAACAATAACGCTAACGATAATCTACCCTTCTCCAGCTTCTTCAACTTAATCGTTGCTAGCTGCATGCCCAAGACGATCATAATTGTAGGAATTGCCGCATCTGCCACCATGCTAACAGCAGTCATCAACTGCGCTCCAATATTAAAATTAGCAAGATTAAAAACAACACCTAAGAGTGCCCCATAAACGATTGGCATCATTAATACTTCTTTTAAGGGAGAATGCTTTTGACCTCTAGCATTAGATGCACCGCCGTACGCAGCAATATAAATACCAATCGTGCACATAATTAATTGCTGTAATACCATAAGTATAACTGCATAATGAAAACCGGCTTCGCCAAATACAAGAAGCACTAGTGGCGTCCCATAATTTCCATTATTCATAAAGGAAGATGCTAATATAAAACTACTTCGCTCTTGCTTATTCCACTTGCCTATCGCTCCGATCACATAACAAATAAAAATAGACAAGCCACATAGCAGTAGTAAGGAGGCTCCTAAGTAGAAATAATCAATATTAATTTCATTTTCGTAAAACGTGCGAAAAGCCAAAAATGGCGACATTAAGTAAAGTGCCATCGTTGAAATCGACTTAATTTCAAACTTTAATAACTTAAACCCTATGTATCCGATCGCAAACACACCGAAGATTGGTATGAGAACAGTTAACACATTCATGTAGCATCACCTGCATTAGATTATAACGAAATTGTTGGTAAAGAAGCTACCATAATGTGCTATGTTAACGTTTTGCTTTTAATAATTTCGTGTTACGAATCAGCTGATTAATAATTTCCGAGAAAACAAGACCAATCGCAATTGCCCCCGATATGAGAAAAGCCTTCGCAGCCAACTGAATTGCTTCGTTATAATCATTTTCGACAAAGTTACGCATCGCATCATAAGCAAGACCCCCTGGCACTAAAGGGATAATGCCTGACACAATAAAAATAATAATTGGCGTTTTATAACGCTTCGCACAAATTTGGCTCCAAATTGCCACTGCAAATGAAGCAACAACCGCCGCTGGAACAGCATCGATAGCTTGTTCTGTTAACAAAAAATATATAACCCAGCCAATCATACCTGCTAGTCCACATTGTATAAGCGAGCGAACTGGTGCATTAAAAATAACACCAAATGCACTTGCTGCAATAAAGCTTGTAATTAATTGTTCAATAATCATAAGTTTTCCTTCCTATGACTCAATTTTGCTAAACGCCGGCGTAACTCGGAGAGTCTTGCACCGCTCCGGAAATCCACTTCGCTTTCCGCGGGGGGCTAGTGAGCCTCCTCGTCGCTTCGCTCCTGCGGGGTCTCACTTAGGCCACTAGTCCCGCAGGAGTCGAAGTGGATTTCCTACGCTGCTAACGGGATTGCTATTTACGTCGGGTGATTGGAGCTCCAGGCAGTCGACTCCAGCGGGATTAGCACGAGCTGAAGATCCACTTAGAAGCGCACTTTGCTTCTGAGTTAGCTGAAGCCGTGCCAGCGGAAATCACGAGCACCACGCTACAACGGAGTTTACTTCAACTATGAAGAACATCAATGTATACGAAAAGAGTCTTTTAAATAAACGAAAAAACGATAGCTATGCCAGCACCAATCGCAAATGCTGTTAGGAAAGCCTCCGCTCCCTTTGACAAACCCGAAACGAGGTGGCCTGCCATCAGGTCGCGTACCGCATTTGTAATGAGCAGCCCTGGTACAAGTGGCATAACTGATCCAATAATAATTTTATCTAGTTCCGTACCGATATGGAGATATATAGAGATAAATGCTAACAAACCAATAATAAAAGAAGCAAGAAATTCAGCAAAAAAGCGAATTTTTACGATCTGGTGAAAGTACACCATGGAAGAAAAACCAACTCCACCAACCACACAGGAAGGTAAGAAGTCGCTCCATCCTCCCTGAAACATAATCGTGAAACAACCACTCGCCAGTGAAGCAGCAGCAATTTGTACAGCTATTGCATATGTATGTGTTTGTGCCTCTATCTCTTTTAGTTGTTCTGCTGCCTCATTGACCGATAACTCTCCCCCAGTTAACTTTCGTGAAACGCTATTAACCAATGTTACTTTATATAAATCCGTTGATCTTTCTAAAATTCGAACAAAATTCGTTTGTTCTGTTTCACCTAGGGAAAATATGATACCCGTGGGCGTAACGTAGCTTTGTGAACTATTTATACCTAATGATGACGCCATACGCATCATCGTATCTTCCACTCGATACGTTTCCGCTCCACTTTGTAGCATAATTCTGCCTGCTAACAAACAGATTTTTATAATTTCTGTATTGTTCGGTTGATCGTTCATCCTCATCGCTCCGATAATCTATAAACACTTGTCAAATGCTTTTGATTGTACTATTTAGATATATGTGAAATTTATTCGCAACTGAGTCAATTTCATAGCTACCTTATGCTTCGTCCACATATAGTTCGGAGATGGTGGATGCAGATAGCTAAAAATCAGTATTATGAAATTGACTAAACTTTTTCAAACTTATAATTACCCTATGAAATGGACCTATCCTAGCGTAACATAATTTATTTAGGCAAATGCGCTAAAAAGTTTTGATAAGCGAACCCCTTAACTTGTTCTTCATTATAATACTTAAGTAATTCCTCAATTAAATTCTGGTATTTACCAGCATGCTCTAAATTTTTCACAAAAGAAGAAATTCCATCAAAATCAGAGCCGAATCCAATATTGTTTACTCCACCTAATCCACACAGATGATCGATATGCTTGATTAAGTCACCAATTGATGCTTGCTCACTATCCTTATTTATAAATGGCGGATTAAACACCATTTGAATAAGACCGCCTTTGTTGAACATCGCCTTCGCCTGATCATCATAAAGATTCCTTGGATGATCACAGATGGCTCTTGCATTAGAATGACTAGCAATTGGATAGTCAGCATATTCAAGAATATCCCAAAATCCTTTCACAGTCGAATGTGCTACATCTGTAAACACCCGGTGATCGTTATTAAGCTTTACCACTTGCTTGCCAAGTAATGTTAAGCCGCCACCGCGTGGCTCTCCAGCGCCATCCGCACAAAGATTCGCATTGTTCCACGTCATCCCAATCGAAAGAACCCCTAACCGATAAAGATGTCTTAGCTTTACTAAATCGTTTCCGAATGCATCTGCACCTTCTAGTGTAAGGACAGCACCAACTTCCCCGTCTTGTAGAAGCTGAAAATCTTCCCATTGTTTGATATGTTTCATTTCCGGATTTTTCGCGAGCACTTCTGTATAAAATAAATCAACTTGCTCTAATGCATGCTGCCACTTTTCGTCAGAAGGCACATCAGGTTCAATAAATATAGCAAAAAATTGAGCCTTTACCTCGCCAGCAATTAATCGCTCAAGATTCGTATCTAAGCTACTAGCATCTCTAAATGTTAGCGGCTTTTGGTTGTATATGCTACCTCTTTTAGCTAATTGTAGTTTTAATAATGCATCACAATGTGTATCAATAATATGCATGAATTGTCCCTCCTAGTTTGATTGACAAGCAGAAATAAACCCATCGTATATTTTTAGCGAAGTCACGTCTTGTATTGAAGCCATATTTTCTGGATGCCATTGTAAACCAAGTACAAAGCGATGATCAACACTCTCGATGGCTTCAATAATTCTATCATTTGCTCTTCCGCTTATTTGAAAATTTTCCGGAACTTGACGATTTGCCTGATGATGTCTGCTGTTTACCTTTATTTTATCCGAACCCGTAAGTTCATACAGTAATGAATCCTTCATTATTTGAATATAATGAGAGCCATGCCCTTTTGGTGCTTGCTGTTGGTGCTGCAGCAAGTCCATTTCAATTTGCGAGTATATATCCTGATACATATCGCCCCCCGCCGCAATATTCAACACCTGGCAACCTCTGCAAACGGCAAGGAGTGGTTTATTCATCTGTAAAAACTCTTTTATTAGCAAAATTTCAAAATGGTCCCGTGCAGGGGTAATTACACCTAGTTGTTGATGAGGCTCTTCACCAAATAGCGTAGGATCAATATCGTAGCCACCAGTAACGTATAATCCATCTATTTTTTTAGCCACCTGCCGAATATCCTCTAGCTCAGTAAGATTCGGCAAAAACACTGGGATTCCACCTGCACGAACAATCGCATCCGCATTAGCTGAACTAACGGAATAACCTTGTTCATCTATTTCCATCGATGAAGTAATTCCTATGATTGGCTTCATATAATCGTCCCCCTCATTTCTTCCATATCATATGCAATGATATATCTTATGTAGTATGAAGTTGTCTTAGTTAGAGGTCTGGTGATTTTTTCACTCTTTTTTACAACTGTTTTATTCTTCTTTTCTTTAGACTGTCATCTAAAATAGTGGTGTTATTGCACAATTTATCCTAAACTCTGTCGTAACTTGGAGAGTGCTTGCACTGCTCCGGAAATCCACTTCGCGCACCATAGGGGGGCTAGTGAGCCTCCTCGTCGCTTCGCTCCTGCGGGGTCTCACTTAGGCCGTTTCTTAAGGACTACAGGCTAAACCCGTCCTTGTCGGACAACGCCTGCATGACCCTTGCCGTGCCTCAGGAGTCGAAGTGGATTTCCTACGCTGCTAACGGGATTGCTCTTCATGTGGGGTGATTGGAGCTCCAGGCAGTCGACTCCAGCGGGAACAGCACGGGCTGAAGATCCACTCAGAAGCGCTCTTTGCTTCTGAGTTAGCTGAAGCCGTGCCCGCGGAAAGCGACTGCACGGAGCGGAAATCTCGAGTACTACGACGCATTTTACTTCAAATTTGTCATTTACGGGAAGGGAATTTTTTAATCGGCAAAGAAAAGAAATTATTACTATATGTATAATCACCGGCCATTCGACCGATTACTTCTAGATTGTGGGGATCAACTTTATCGTTATCTGCAAGAATCTCTTCATCAATATGGTAACAAACAAGTGTACCAAGAACGAGAGTGCTATTACCTACTGGAATTAATTGATCAAGCTGACACTCCATACTAATCGGTGATTCAGCAACTCTTGGAGACGTGACATGCTTACTTTTAGCGGTGGTTAGCCCAGCTAATTCAAATTCACTTTCATGTGGAGGAACGTTCAGGCTACTTTCATACATCGCATTTGCAAGAGGGGCGTTTACAATGTTGATAACAAAATCTCCAATCTCCCTAATATTATTCAACGTGTCCTTGGCTCCGTTACCCTCCTCTTTAGCTGCTATGGAGATACATAATGTAATTGGATCTAATGATGCAACTGTAAAAAAGCTATAAGGGGCAAGGTTGGTTTCCCCTGCTTTGTTAACTGTTGATACCCACGCAATCGGTCTAGGCACCACCGCTCCTTTGATTAATTTGTCCATTTGACGTTCGGAAAATTGGGTATGGTCAATGATCATAAAATCACCTCGCGAGTATTAATTATCTCCATTATACGCACAAAACGGCAAGCATCCAACAAGGATACTTACCGCTTTTTTAAAATTGCTTATGCTTCCGAACGCGAGAACCGAAATGTTGCTAGCACAACAAACACTACACTGATTAGAAGAACAACAATAATTTCATCCGTAAAGGTAATCACATGATTAAATACTGTTAAATCCAGCCCCATTGCTTCTCGCAATATAGGTGCCATTTGATCTGGTTGTAAGATGATTTTTTTAAACATATCAACACAATATGTTAATGGATTTATTTTTACGATAAAGTTCATCCAGCCCGGCATTCCGTTTAAAGGAAACAATGCCCCTGATAAGAATAGCATCGGGAATATTAAAACTTGAATGACCATTTGAAAGGCTTGCGATGTTTTTAGTGTACTTGCAATCAATAAACCAATCGATGATAGCGCAAATGCGACTAGGAACATGACCGGGATTAACTGCAGGATCATCATAAACGATATCGAAACGCCAATAAACGGTACAAAAATCAACATCATTAATCCTTGAAATAAGGCAACAGTGCTCCCTCCAAGTACCTTACCTATAGCAATAGAAACTCTTGATATTGGTGCGACTAATATCTCTCGCATATACCCAAATTCCTTATCCTGCACAACTGATAATGCCGAAAATATTGCCGTATTAAAAACGGTCATTCCAATAATACCAGGGAACATAAACTCAACAAAATCAAAGTCAGCAAGTGCACCCGATGTGCCTCCTGCTCCCATCATCGATGACATTGCCCCGCTCATACCACTACCAAATAGTATAAGAAACATAAACGGCATCGCAAAGGATCCTACCATTCTAGCTCGGTCTCTGAAAAACTTAATCACGTCTCGTTGCCATATCGCTATTATTCCTTCCATCTTATTGTTACCCCCTCATAGTTCTTTTCATTTTGTCTTTACTAGAAGCCGATTCTTCCCTAATTTCTCGCCCAGTAAGGTGGAGAAAAACGTCATTTAACGTTGGTCTACGTAAATTGACGCTCGTTATCGGAATATCGAACTCTTTCACAAAATTCACGAGGAACTCACTACCTTTATCTACTTGGAAGGTAAGTATGCCTTGCTCTAATTTCACTTCCGTATTATAAGTTTGTTCAATTAATTGTTTAGCATCTTGATTGTTTTCGGTAGAAATTGCGATAATATCGCCACCAACATTCGTCTTTAATTGCTCTGGCGTATCAAGTGCAATTAACTCGCCATGGTCCATAACAGCTACCCGGTCACAGATTTCCGCTTCGTCCATATAGTGGGTTGTTAGAAAAATGGTGATTCCAGCTTTTTCTTTTAACTTTAGAATATACTCCCAAATATGAGCGCGCGTCTGAGGATCTAATCCTACCGTTGGTTCATCTAAAAAAAGCACCTTAGGATAATGAAGTAATCCTCGGGCAATTTCTAATCTTCTTTTCATACCACCAGAAAATGTTTCTACGATGTTTTTTCGTTTATCGGTTAAATCTACTATTTGAAGTACCTCTTGAATTCGTGCTTCTCGCTTATCTTTGTCGATACCGTAAAATTTGCAGTGTAGCATCAAGTTTTCATTAGCGGTTAACTTTTCATCTAATGTTGACTCTTGAAAGATTAATCCAATACTTGCTCTAACCTTGTTTTTCTCTGTTACATTATCAAACCCATTAATACGCGCTGTACCTTCTGATGGTTTGATAATCGTAGACAGCATATTGATCGTTGTACTTTTACCTGCTCCATTTGGTCCAAGGAATCCAAAGATTTCTCCTTCTTTGACAAATAGATCTATTCCCTTTACTGCTTCAAAATCTTTATAGCGCTTTTTTATTCCCTTCACTTCAAGAATATTTGACATTAGCATTTCCCCCTGTCACTTTACCTGATTTTTTTAAGCTTTCTTCACTAAGTTTCTTAATGACGTTAACCCTTTAACGATTTGTTGTTTTTCTGCTTCACTGGATTCATCTACCAAGTCCCCTAAAAATGTTGTTACCATATTGCGCATCGATTCGTGTAATTCTTTTACTTGCACCGATGGAACAATATATACAACTCGTTTATCTTCCTCGCTTCGCAAACGATTAACATAACCTTGTTTTTCCAGTCGATCAATGATTCCAGATACAGTACTGTTTGCCAGACTCATTTTTTTACTAATATCACTAATTCGAAGCTGCTCTTCTTCAGATAGCATAAACATAATCATCATTTGTGGCGGTGTTAGTTCATATTCCTTAAATGCTTCCCGCCATCGATGATTGAGCGAAGCATTAATCTCTCTTAACAATGTGTTAATTTCTGAACCAACTTGGTGTCTCATTGGTTATTTCTCCTTAATGATATATTTCGCAAGCTAATATTTCGTATACGAAATATTATAACATACGATACTATGTAAGAAAACATTATTGTATTTCGGAAAAATTGGTAGAAATTACGACGGTTTTTGCGGACACTAGGCATGAGGTGGATCAAGATGTAGGACGAAACCGGCAAGTTATTTTTTGACGGACATCAGAGCGCTTATCTGTGACAAAAAGGGCAAAAATAGAATTGCGCGGCCACCAGAGAGCTTATTTGAATAAAACCGTTGTTACTGTAACTTGTTTTAGTAAATAAGCTCTCTGGTGGCCGCCAAATCACTGATCCAGGCATTTCGAGCAAAATAAGGTCTTCTGCGTCCGCCAAAAAGTTTTGTTATCTGCTCGTGCTCGACTTACCGACCATCTTATGCGCCCTGTTCCTAGCCGACATTGTATGCGGAAAAAGTTCATATTTCTATGGCTAATCACTGCATCGCATTTCCCATCAAAAGTGGTTATAAATGGTGCAGCCACAACGAAATGAATATGCCGATTGCCGTTATAAAGCCTACAGTCGGTCCACCTTCTTTATACGCTTCAGGCATCATTGTTGAAGCAACCATCGCAATAATTGCTCCACCTGCAAAAGCACTCATGATTGCTTTTATACTATTGGAGGCATCTTCGAGCATTACGCCTCCCCATGAACTTAACGCCGAAAAGAAAACGACAGCAAGCCAAAGCACCATAATTTTTTTCTTAGAATAACCACTCTGCTGCAAGCCAACTGTGCTGGAGATACCTTCGGGAAGGTTACTAATAAAAATCGAGATGACTAACGCTAAGCTAACCGAATCCTCTGTAAGTATACTCAGCCCGATCATCGCTGACTCCGGGAGCGTATCCATGATTGTCCCAATGAAAATGCCTAACCCCGATCCTTTAACAGCTGTTTTTGCTATCGATTGTTGTTTGCCATCGGTTACTTTCCGATGCTTACCCCCTCGGTGAGAGACGATAATATCCAATATTGTAAATACTAATGCACCACCTAGAAACCCTAATCCAATCTCTGTAAAACCACTAATTTCCAACGCATCTTCTAACAATTCATAGGTTGTGGCTCCAATTAAAGCGCCCGTACCAAGCGCCATAATAAATCCGATAATTCTTTTGGGTATCGATACTAACAAAACAATCACAGCCCCGAGCATGGTAGCAGAGGCAGCAATTGTTCCCCACATGATGGCATTCCACATAAAAGCGGTTCCTCCCACAATCAAGCTATCTTTGCTCTTATTGTGCCCCGTTTCCGCTTCCATAATGCTAATTTCACTCTTGTGGCAAGATATGACGGTAAGAAACTGGTGATGTTAACACCGTTGATGTGTTAATTGTTGCATACGGCATTAAACTGTCAATTAGCAAACGCATCCGGTCCATACTAGCAACTGCTGCCTTCAGAAAATAACTAACATGACCTGTAACACGGTGACATTCAATAATGTCTTCCTTCTGTGCAACCATTTTTTCAAATTCCTGTGGAGACACCTTCAATCCACTCACTTGAATAATTAGTAAAATTTCACGTCCAACCGCTGGAAGCGACACCCTAGCTGTAAATGCTTCAATGATCCCCTTTTCCTTTAACCTTTGAATCCGTTCCGACACACTAGGTCGACTTAACGCTAAAGCTTTAGATAAATCACTAATTGTAATCCGTGCATCCTTTTGTAGTAAGCTCAATAACTGAATATCTAGTTTATCCACGTAAACCCTCTCATTTCATTTTGAATTTTATACAACCTATCTATATTCATTATGAAGTATATTTTAGATTATACATACCTTTTGTTATATATAAAAGCCTCTTTATATACTAAAATTAAAGATAGGAGTATTTCGTGAAAACCATTGAAGGGGAGTTCATACTATATGAAAAAATGGTTTATGATATTTTTAGGTGTATTAATCGTTAGTACAGGTGTGATTATCCTGAAACATACACATGTCGTCACCGGGGGAACAGCTGGGCTTTCGTTAAACCTTGCTTATTTGTTCGGGTTACCTTTTTCCGTTCTCTTTTTTATTGTTAACATTCCTTTTTATATTTTTTCGGTCGTTCAAATGGGCTGGAAATTTACATTATACACAATTGCATCGGTTAGTCTTTTGTCAGGCTTAACGAGTATCGACCAATGGCTACCAGCTTTCTCCGTACCTGTTTGGGTTGGTGTATCTGCTGGTGGGGTTATTATCGGTTTAGGACTATCGATATTATTCGCTAACGGTTCTTCATTAGGAGGAGCGAACATACTAGCTCTATTCCTTCATAAGAAGTATAAATTTAATCCCGGAGTAACAACGTTCATTTTTGATTTTATCGTTGTGGCTACAAGCCTTTATGCAGTTGGTCTATTAAGAGGCGTATCCTCTGTGTTTTCGATCGCCATCACATCAATAGTAATTAGCTACTTTAAAAATTACATTGCTACGAAACAAGAAAAGCCTGTTCGCTCGAAAAATGTTGCTGTTAAAAAACATACAGTCGAAGCATAGGGACTGTCTAACCAGTCATTAAATTTCAATCAAAAGAACGTGTCACCAATATGGTGACACGTTCTTTTTGCGTTAGATAGCTAAACTCCGTCGTAACGTAGTGCACGTGATTTCCGCTCCAGGCAGTCGCTTTCCGCGGGCACGGCTTCAGCTAACTCAGAAGCAAAGAGCGCTTCTGAGTGGATCTTCAGCTCGCGCTTTTCCCGCTGGAGTTGACTGCCTGGAGCTCCAATCACCCAACGTAAAGGCATACCCCCTAGCAGCGGAGGAAATGCCCTTCGACTCCTGCGGGACTAGTGGCGTAAGTGAGACCCCGCAGGAGCGAAGCGACGAGGAGGCTCACAAGCCCCCCGCGGAAAGCGAAGTGGATTTCCGGAGCGGTGCTAGCACTGTCCAAGTTACGACGGAGTTTACTTCAACTATGAATTCTAAAATCCACAATCTTTACGAAATGAGCCATAGTTTTTAATCACACGCATGGATTTGTAAATCCATGCGTGTTTCGTTTGGTTATCATATGAAGGATAATATTTTAATATTAATTGATAAATGCACAGGCCCTTTGTCTATTAAATTAACACCACTAACAGGAAAAACTATCATAATGCGAATTCAACCCGCCTATAGTATACTAATGGTAGGTTTTATTATTAGCTGTTTATTCCATTTCATAATCCGCATCCAGTCTCAAACGATAAGTGGATGCAGATAACCGTACAATATATTACAAAATTGACTCGTGCTTCGCAAACAATATTTCATTTCTTTTACACTTCCCTTTGCTTCGTTTGGTTACTTATTTTAATGGGAATAAATAGTAAGCATTACTATTTTTAGATAGGTGGGATAGAAGTGCGCCAAAGAAATACTACATTGCTCTTTACCTTTCTAGTCATTATGATTGTTGGTTTGTTCATTTTGCTAAGACCATATAATTTATTTGACAACGAATCAACACACCAAGAAGAGGAGCAATCAAATCAGCAGGGTGAAACAGATAATCCACTAGAATCTACCGCAGTATTTAATCAAGTATCCGCTGAAGATCAACAATCTACAGCACCCGTTGCTAAAATCACAGATAATAATATGAATTTATCAATCAAAGAAGATTTAAATATTGTTGCGATTGGTGATTCGTTAACAGAAGGTATCGGGGATGAAAGCAATGGTGAAGGATATGTTGGTATATTGGAACAGACCCTAAAAACAAGTAGTGAAAATGTAACTATAACTAATTATGGCGTGCAAGGAAATCGTACAGATAATTTACTGGAGCGATTGGATCGTAATATTATTATCGATTCTATTAAAGATGCTGATATTGTTCTTATTACGATCGGTGCCAATGATATTATGAAAGTAGCACAAGACAACATTCTTAATCTAGAATATGAACCATTTGAAAAAGAGCAAGTACATTTTAAAGATCGTATGCGTTCCATCATGGATAATATCGCATCCAAAAATCCCGATGCAATCATTTATTTAATAGGCTTCTATAATCCTTTTGAGCAATATTTTGGTTACATTAAAGAGCTAGACCTGATTGTGAATAGCTGGAATGCGACAGAGCAAAGCATAGCCAATGAATTTGATAATGCATACTTTATCGCTACAAAAGATCTATTTGAGGATCGAGACGATTTATTAGCAACCGATAATTTTCACCCAAACAAAGCAGGCTATCAATTAATGGCAGATCGTATTTTAAACAAAATTCAACCATCCATCATCGTAATGGAATAAGCATTGAAGAAAGGTGAACACAATGAACAAACTGCTTGGATTAAAACATAAGTGGAAGCTTTTATTTTTTAGCTTACTCAGTATTAACATTGGTATCATTGTTATCATTTGTCTTTTATTATTCCTGCCATCTGCCACCGTAGAATTTCCAGAACAACAAGATATTGAAAATGTGGCTGGTGCCGAATTTACTGTTCAGTCTAGCAAACAGAATGTAGGCGAGCTCGTCAATGGCTACCTGGATAAATTACTAAAAGACAATGATGGAAAATATACGGTTCACCTTGATGAGGATGTAGAGTTAACAGGGGTTGTCAAGGCATTCCAAATAGAGATTCCTTTTTCCATTCGTTTGGAGCCAATCGTCCAAGAAAATGGAGATCTTATTCTACGTCAAAAAGAAATATCACTTGGATTGTTGCACTTACCAAATGAACAAGTACTGCGTTATTTAAAAAATAACTTACCAACTCCTGAATGGGTAACGATAGATCCTAACAAGGAAGACATCTATATGGCGATCACTCAAATGGAAGTGAAAAGTAATTTTAAAGTGAAGGTCCAGCAGTTCGATTTAGAAAACGACGACATTTCTTTTCGAATAAAGGTACCTAATGAAACACTAGGTTTGTGATTTGCAAAGAAACTAAATTTTAATAAATAGTTCCGATATAATGGATAAAATCTAAAATATTAAATGACGTACAAAACGCTTGGATTTTCTATCCGAGCGTTTTGTTTATAGAGTGTTCTGTTTGACTAAAGCACCCGTTAACGCAATAAGCACTGAGCTTCTATTAGCTGGTTTAACTGAACAAAGATGATAACTTTATCAGAAAAATAAATTTCTTAAATAAAGAAAACCATATATCAAGACACCACATATAACAACAAATAGTCCAACCATTACAAAACCATAAGTAAAGCCTTTGCCCATTGAAAATAAGTCCAAAAACATATTTTTAAAACCCGATAGTAGCTTAGACATTTTTTCCTCCCATTTGCAATTCGTTTATTAAACTCTTCTACCAGTTAGTTTAACTAGATCTATTCACAATCTCTACACTTATTTTAACATAAAATTACAATTACCCTCTTATTATAAAGAAATCGGCATCGTAAGTAACATACAAATTCACCTAGGAAAGAAGCACATTGACAACAGCTATTGACATTATTCGATTTCGTCTGTTTCTCAAACGAAACGCAACTACTCATTATATTCACTAAGTAGTTTACTTTCATAGATAAAAATAAAAAGTTAATAAGCTAGCATTCCATCGCATATTGATTGGCGTATTTTTTTAATTGATATATCAGTGTTTGCTTATGAGCAGCGTCTCTCCAAACATTGTGATTATTACATAAATCAACAACAGTATAGAATAAAATGGTAAAATACTAATTAGAAGTCTAAATCGAATATCAGAACATAGGAACTAAAAACTTGAATTATAGTTCTGAATAGTAAGGATAGGAGGTCATTATAAATGCTAAAAAGAAAGCTATTCTCTGCAATTTTAACTTTACTAATTTCAACCATAGTAATTACTATTTTTCTGCCGATCGATGGTCTTCTTGGAAAACCAAAACAAGATACGATATATCTAGATCTGATGCTTGTAGGATCATAAATTAGCATTGGTATTGCTTTATATGGTTTCCCTGTTTCATTAATTATCGAGCTGTTATCAAGAAAAGCTAAAGGGGGAAGAATTTTACTCGCATTTAACTTATATATTTTCTTTGGCTAT